>JACPTH010000313.1 GCA_016192885.1 bacterium
TGCCTTCCCTTTGAACCCAAAGATTTTCCCTTTTTGACTGAATCTCTATTTGAAATCCCCGACCTACTACAATACGACGCAACAACGTACAAGACGAAACCTGAATCAAAAAAAAGCTTTCAAGTTTCCGAAGTAAGATTTGTAATTGAGGGAAATCGCTCTATTGAGTCGCATCAAAAAACTTTAAACCGAATTCGTACTATTTCCGAGGCGGTCAATTTTTCGCGATATTTAGTTGATGAACCTGGAAATTCTATTACGCCGGACACCCTTGCGGAAAATGCAAAAAAACTTTCAAAGGATGGTATAAAGGTAAGCCTTTTGAATAAACCGAATCTTTCCAAAATGGGTGGTATCCAAGCCGTTTCAAAGGGAAGCGTAAATCCGCCTCAATTAATCATACTCGAATTGAATCCCGGGAAATCCCGCCCTGTTCTTCTTGTAGGTAAGGCGGTAACTTTTGCGGAGGCGCCGCGGTAATTGGCGCAATGCAAGCATTGGCCCGACTCGGATGCAAACGACGCATAATCGGTTTGATTCCGGCGGTTGAAAATATGCCCGATGGAAAAGCTTATAGACCTGGTGACGTGGTTAAGATTTTTGACGGTCAAACCGTGGAAATAATTTCCACCGATGCTGAAGGAAGGTTGATTTTAGCCGATGCTTTGGCTTATGGAATGGCTTTTAATCCGGAATTTACTATCGACTTGGCTACCTTAACGGGAGCGATGGTAATGGCTCTTGGAAACACTTACTCCGGGCTTTTTTGCAACGATGATTCCCTGCGAGAAAAGATTTTAAATTCCGCCAAGTACAGCCGGGAATTGGTGTGGCCAATGCCTCTTCACAAGGATTTCACCGAAGATATTAAGAGCAAGTTCGCCGATTTAAAAAATTCCGGATATCCTCGCAAAGGAGGAGCTTGCCAAGGCGCATCGTTTCTTCAGGAGTTTGTAAAAGGTCCTTGGGCCCATCTTGATATTGCGGGAAGCGCGCATTCGACCAAGGAAAGAAGTTATCTTCCAAAGGCAGCGACTGGGGTTGGGGTTAGGTTGCTAACTCAACTTCTTCTTAAGTAACAAATCGATTAAAAAAACTTAATTTGAAATTGACCTAATAAAACCCATCGCCCATGGGGGCCAGAATTTTATCTCAGCCTTCCCTTTTATCTGGCTTACATCAACCAAGCCCCATGAGCGACTATCATGAGAATTGTTTCGATTATCTCCCATCACGCAGACCTTGTTTTTTCCGATTTTCGTCGGGCCGAAATTCCCAAAAATGTATTCTTTTACAAACGGTTCAGAAATTTTTGCCCCATTCCGAAACAAGTATCCATCGCGAATTTCGATTTCGTCTCCCTCCACTCCAACGACGCGCTTGATAAAATCTTTTGAAGGATCGAGGGAAAAAGTAAAAACTATAACATCTCCGACCTGGGGTGCTTTAAACCAAAGGAAGAATTTGTTCACGAGGATTTTTTCGTTGGAATAAAGTTGAGGTTCCATGCAAGCTCCCTCAATGACAAATCCCTGAATAAAATAGGTTTGAAGAATTAAAAAGAAAAACAGAGCCTTGAGAAAATCCTTGCTCCACTCTTTAAAAGCTTTCTTTAATGGGTTCATGCGAGCCACCCCAAATTTAACCTTGATGAATCCCATTATCGGACTGAGGAATCGTTTACCTTAGGCAAATAACCTCTATTCTGAGGTTTCTTTTGCTTTTGCCGGCTCTCCGCAGTCGGGGCAACCTTTCCAACCAACTTCTAACGCTCTTCCGCATTTTTGGCACGCGTACATCAAATGTTTTAGGCAGAAAGGACAAAATGTAAAATTTCGTCCGATTTTTTTCCCGCAAGAATGGCAAGAAACCTGATTTTCCGGAAGAAGGTGACTTGGAATTGAAGGAATTTCCTTTTGGTGCTTATCTTTTTCCCCGATTTGGCCAATTGCAAGCGTGGCATGAGTTCTAACTTCCTCGGAAGGATCGGAAAGCATGGTCATTAAAGGAGCCAAGCCTCTTTTGTCCCCTAGGGAACCTATTGCCTGACATGCCGCCACCCTTACCGAAACATGCGAATCCCTGAGACGATCTAGGATTTTCTCAAAAACTCTAGGTTCATTTGACTCGCCCAGGAGTCTAACCGACCAATATCGAATATCTACATTAGAGGCATCGGAGCCTTTAATCAACTCATCCAGAGCCCCGGCTCCGTGTTGCCAAATCACATCCGCGGCGGTTTTTCTTACAATCCAGGAGTTATGCGCCAAATACCCCACCAAAATTTTACGTATATCCGGGGCTTCGATGAGCGCTAGGGCGTTAATTGCTTCTAATTTGCACTCAACCGGGTCACTCTCGATTATTCCCTGAAAAGTTTGAATTAGGTTCGGGTCATGGCGTTCCGCGACCAATTTTATCAACCAATATTTTGCTTCAGGTGAAGCGGTTTTTAGGGCTTCATAAATCGGGGCGGGATTCAAGTTTTGCAGGGCCACAAGACTGTCAAATGCGGCTTTTCGAAGGGGCCATGCGCCTCCTTCTTCAAGCAGGGGCAAGAGCGATGGAACGAGTTTAGGATCCCTGGAATTTCCCGAAGCCCGAACGGCGGCAATTCTAAGTCGCATTTTTTGATGATGAAAAGCTCTCTTGAGATAATCTGAAGCTTTTCCGCCCATCAAACCAAGAGTTTGAACCATCCAATAATCTACATCTTCCTCATTTTGGGGAAGAAGTTCAAGAAATTGATTTAAACCTTCTTCGCCGAGTGATGCAATTACTTTTGAAACAGAATTCCTAATGTTCCAGGATGGGTTGGTGAACCCGTTAACCAAATATGGAAGAGCGGTTTCTTTAAAGGAAATGATGGTTCGGACCAGATCGGATTGCACGTCGTCATTTTTGCTTTCGAGGCCTGAAACCAGTAAATTCATGGCTTGATCGATATCCATGCGTTTTACCTCGGCCAGCGCTTTTTTTCGGATTTCCGCTTGGTCGCTTATCAGGCGAAACTTTAACGAATCTTGGTCCTCTTTTTTCATTTTTTTCACCTTAGAATTTTTCATTGGCTTATTTTTCTCAAGTTAGTAAGTCATAGGCATAATAACATACAGGTATTGAGGTTCAGGGGAAATAGGTTTCAAAACACCCGGATACTTGGGGGTGGTCATCTCTAATAAAATTTTTTCGCTCTCGCAAACCGCCAGAAAATCAAGAATGTACTTTCCATTAAATGCGATCTGTATCGGTTCTCCCTCTAGATTTGATGTTACAAAAACTTCCGAAGTTCCGCAATCAGGCGATTCAGCCCAAATCCGAGTTTCATTTTGACCCGCATCCAATCGAACCATCATACTTCTCAATCGCGCGATCGGAAAAACCGCCTTCAACGCTTGCGAAAACTCTTTGTTTGATATGGTCAGATGCCTAATTGATTCTTTGGGGATAACCCTTTGATAATCAGGATATTTTCCGTCATACAACCGAGTGAAAAGAGTAAAAGATGGAGTGGAGAACACCAATTGTTCTTTAAACAAGCCGATGTTTACAACTTCCCCGTCTTCTAGAATTCTCATTATCTCAGGAATACCGCGATGAGGAATGAGAAAATTTCTTTCAAATTCAGTGGGATAACTTACGCCAGGCAATCTTACAAGAGCCAATCGTTTGCTGTCGGTGGACATCAAGCGTAGATCGCCGCCGTGAAAATTTAAACATACGCTACGTTGGGTTGGATTTGTTTCTTCAACCCCCATTGCAATAGAAACCTGACGGAGGTGCAGTTTAAGGGTGGAAGTCGGAAGGGTAAATTGAGGAAATTTCTCGCCTTCCAAAAGCGGCATGGGGGGGAATGGTTCAGTTCCCTGGACTTGAAGATTATATTTTCCGCGTCCTGTCGAAAGCTGGATAATGTTTTCCTGCCCATCGACCTGGTTAAATAAAACCAATTCGGTCTCGCTTTCAAAAGGAAGAGAAGTAACGACATCAATAAAAAGTTTCGCGGGAATGGTACACTTTCCGGGAACCTCGACTTTAGCTTTTACTTTGGCGATTATGCTCACTTCAAGGTCGGTTCCAACCAATTCTAAACCATTTTCTTGCGCCGAAACCAAAACGTTGGCTAAAACCGGATTAACGACAGGCTTTGCCGGGATCGCTCTCCCAACGGTTGAAAGCGCTTCGGAGAGAGTTTTAACATCAAGCTCAAATTTCATTTCCCAACCTCCTTGGAAATACTCAGTCGTACTTGGATTCCATTTAAGTTCCAATCCGATGAATCACGGGACGTTTCGCTTATCGGAGGAGGAATCATAATAAACATGAATTCTATCTACAATGTCAAGCCCCTTTTCCTTTCTCATGAATTGAATTTTATTTACAAACTCACGGGAAAGCCCTTCAAGAATAAGGGAATGGGTAAGCTGCTTATTTAACGCGATCGTTAAGTCACCTTCGCTTTGGACTTGGAAATCTGAAGCTGCAATTGAGGAAATCTCCACGTCTTCCTTGAACAAAACCACCTCAACATCATCGATTACCATTTTATATCCGGATTCTGAAGCGGCCTTTCTAACTTCCCCGCCATCGGCCACTTCCAATAAGCTTTTGATTTTGGGAAGTAATTTTCGGTTTGGCTACAAACCTACACAAGCTTTCCGTGTCAAAAATGGGAGTTACTGTTTTAACATTCAATTCTTCTTCGATAAGTTTTTGCATTCGGGTAAGCACATTTTGTCCGGATTGATCGCGAACAAGAACCTTTATTTCTGAGAGGGGTTGGCGAACTTTAATGTTGGCCTCGTTACGCGCGGAGCGACCTAATTGGATGACTTTCCTTAGGAATTCCATTCGATTTTCAAGTTCGCAATCTATAAATGATGGATTGAATGTAGGAAAATCCGTCAAATGTACGCTTTTGGGGAGGGTATCATCAATCGAACAAACAAGGTTTTGGTACATTTGTTCCGACAGGAAGGGAGTAAAAGGAGCAATAAGTTTCGCGGTTCCGACAAGAAGTTCATAAAGGTTTAGAAACGCCGCGGTCTTATCGGGAGACGATTCGGAAGACCAAAATCGTCTTCGGCTCCGGCGTAAGTACCAATTTGATAAGTCATCCACAAAGATTTCCAAACTTTGGGTCGCCCGAGTAATTTCAAACGCATCGAGGGCTTCCCTAACGGTTTTCACGGTATTATGAAATCTTGAAATAATCCAACGGTCGATCTCATTACGGCTTTCGTATGAGCTTTGGGAGTTAAGCGGGTTGAATGATTCAATATTCGCATAAAGGGTGAAGAAACTTTGAACGTTTTGAATGGTGCCTAGAAAACGATTTAAAACATCTTGAATGCCCTCTTCGTAAAACCTCCTTGAGTTCCAGGGAGCGGTCCCTGAGTAAAGGAACCATCGAACCGCATCAGCTCCATATTTGTTAAAAAGCATCATGCAATCAAGAACATTGTTCTTGGATTTGCTCATTTTAACTCCGTTTTTGTCGCAAATTAACCCAAGAACCAGCACATTTTTAAAAGCCGGAGCATGATGCAGGAAGGTGCTTGTAACTAGCAAGCTATAAAACCATCCCCTGGTTTGATCGATGGCCTCACAGATAAAATCGCCCGGGAAGTTTTTTTCGAAAACTTCCTTGTTTTCAAAAGGATAGTGCCACTGGGCCGTATGCATTACTCCGGAATCAAACCAACAATCTATAACTTCAGGAACCCTTTTCATCATTCCCTTACATTTCTCGCATTGCAGCTCAATTTCATCAACATATGGTTTATGAGGTTCAATGTTCGCGGGGACATTTATTCCGCGTTTTTTCAACTCCTCGATGCTTCCGAGGCACTCTTGGTTCCCGCATTTGCAAACCCATATCGGAAGAGGCGTTCCCCAGTATCGGTCGCGAGAAATTGCCCAATCCACCATATTTT
>JACPTH010000153.1 GCA_016192885.1 bacterium
GAGGTTCTTCATTCTCCGGGTGGCCGCAAAATACCGTTCCGAATTTGTATTGGCCCTTTGAAGCGGGAGTAACGGATGTTAATGGGGACGGAAAAAAAGAAATCTATACCACTACCCCCGAAAAGAAATTCATTTTATGGAACAAGGACGGTGAAGTCGTAAATTCATTTGGATTAAGCGATGCGGCTCATTCGGCTCCAAGGGCGGCCGATATCAACTCCGACGGCCAAATTGAATTCATTATTACTCAAGCCGACGGGAGCGTTAACGTAGTTGATCAAACCGGAAAACCTCTCCAAGGTTGGCCTTACAAAACTTCTCATTCAATTTACTCCGCCCCTCAAATAGTTGATTTAGACGGCGACGGAAAACTCGACATCGTGTATACCGCATGGAACCCCGAAGGAGTCGGAAAACAAGCAGGATATGTTATGGCGCTTGACTGCCTAGGAAAACCGTTGCCTAGCTTCCCAAAATATATCGGAAAGTCCATTGCTCCGGTAACCATTGCCGACCTTGATGGTGACGGCTTTCTCGAAATAATTGCTTCCGGCGGGATTAACTATACCGATGACCAGCTTCACGTTTTTCCAACAAACGGCAAAATTCCAATAAAAATCGCGGTTCTTGGCACCCAAGTTAGTTTCTGAGGGTTTTTCGTGAATAAAAAAAAGCCATCAGTAGTAATTTTGGTTTATTGTTATTTGTATTTGTTACCATATGCAGCATATTGCCAAAAAAATGACAATGTTATCAAATTCATAGAAAATGGAAAGGAATGCTACAATCAAAAAGATTTTTTTGGGGCTGCGGACGAATTTGAAAATGCCTTGCTGTTAGATTCATCAAATATTGAGGCAAAGATTTGGCTGGCTAAATCTTACATCGATTTGAAGATGCTCCGAAAAGCCCAAGATCTTTTGAATAAGGCAAGAAGGCAAGCTCCGGAAAACCCTGAGGTTATTAAATTGTTTCAGCTTTTGGGCGCCGATGTAATTCCCAGGGTTCGAAAGGAACCGGACCCCGTTATTTTTGAGACGATCGCGCTTATCGGTTCCAACCCTTCCTTGAGGCCTTTTGGTTTGGTAATTCCCGAATCCAAAGTCAAAACCGAGTCCCCGCCAACTTTCCACGATAAAATTGACGAAATCGAGATTGAAGCAATGGAACCCGCGACAGAATCAATGATTTTGGGCGGAAATGAAACCGGTCCTTTGGCCGAGGCTTTCAATGAATGGGCGGAAAAAGGTCTCTCAAACGGTCTTGATAAATATTTTGATATAGTTCTTGCTGATAAAGCCTTGGGGGCCATTGACGATCATCGGCTTTTACAAGAGGGTTTTAAATTTTTCCAGCCTCGATTTCAGGCAAATCAAAACGATAATGAAGCCCGATTTTATGTTGGAATGATTCTTTATTTTAACGGTGATTTCGAAGGTTCCGCGAAGGTTCTTAACCCCTTGCGCGATTCCCCGCCTCAAAAGGGTTCCTTTGAAATCGTGATTTCCAATTTAGACAAAACAAAAACTGAACGAGAGGCTATTGAACTTGCAATGAAGCGCGAAAAGGAGGCTCAGGAAGCCGCGGAAAAAGAAGCCGAAAGAATCGCCGCCGAGCAAAAAGCGGCCGCCGCCAACCCGGCAGGTACAGGTACCGCCAGTTCTTCAGAAACTCTTGATTTTGACGGATATGAAAATTATAAAAGGGGAAATCTTGACGTCGCCATTGAAAAGTTCAATTTAGCGATTAAGGCGGACGGGACGAAACCAAAGATTTACTACCATCTTGGCCAAGCTTTTGTTGATAAAGCGCTTGCCGGAGAAACCGATAACTTTGACCGTGCTATTGAAGCCTTCAACAACGTTATTCGCTTAGAGCCTTCAAGCAAGTTAGCCAAAGATTCTGAAATAATGATTAAAGACATTGTTGCCGCAAAGAATTCGTTGAAACAGTAAGTATATGCAGAATCTTACGTATCACCTCAAAAATTCCTCCGATGTACTTCGGCTTGCGAATAAATAGTAAGTTAGGTAGAATGTTTGTAAGCGTTCAGCTATCAGCTGTAAGCTAAAAGCACCGAGTAATGCGGTGTAGGAGGCGGTCGCGACCGTCCCTACTTGAAATGTTGAAGGGTTTTCAAAGTTTGATATTTTTTTGGAGCGATGTGGTGGATAAAGAATTTCCTAGGTTTTTTGCTGAATGCTGACCGCTGATAGCTGAAGGCTTACGAATGTTTTTATGATACGAAGCCGAAATGGGATGCTCCTTGGAATCGTAATGCTTATTTCAAGCATTCTGGCCATTTTTATTTTTTCGTATAACCAAGTGGTTCGGCAGCAAAACATTCGAGCGCATCATGAAAGATTAGGGCAGGTTTCCGCGACTTTAGCGCTTACCGGCGTTTCTCTTTTGGCCGAAAACGCTATCGGCTCAGATACTATTATTCAAACCGCCGCACCGCAGCTTTTTTCAACAATCTCAGGGCAAAACGAGCCTGAAAGTTTTGTCGCGAAGTCATCAGATGATCCGCCATCGCCTAGTAATATCTGCCGGAAAGTAAAAGAAGATTTCCAAGCATATTTAGACAGCATCGACTATTTAGACCCCGATTACCCCCCCAAATGCCGGCGAATGGAAATTTCCTTCGAAAACATTCAACAATTATCAAAAGACCAAACTTTCCTTCAAGGCCGGGATCCCGTTGAAAAGTTGGGGGAGGTTGTTTTTTCTTGCATGGTCGAATGCGGCGGAGATATGGTTGTCCGCGGAATTAAGCGCAGGGCTAAGATAAAGCGCCAGTTTAAAATCGTTAGCATGGTTCCCGGGCCTTTCTCGCGGTTCACTTTGTTCGTTCCTTACACTCCAACCGCGTATTCGTATAATATTTTGGGAGTAAAATACGATGGGACCAAAGACGCAAATTTTCAGCCTTTCGGGAAAGCTTTTGAACCGCTGAAAATTTTTAATGGGACTTCCTCGCCAAGTATTAACCCCCCCAATCCTGCGTTTCCGCCTCCGGTCGAAAAGGATGACCTCGAAAACCGCGGTTGGGTTTTTTTAGGCCCTAGCTCCGATTTAACATCCACGCCCCTAACTTGCAACAACCCTATAATTCTGAAGATGGCTTCCGGTTACTCGACGTTCGCGGGGGGGCATTTTATGATTTATCCAAAACTCATTTCTAACCCGCCGAACCCCGATTTGTTAGTTGTTCCCCCCGAAATGATAAATGATCCAACCTATTTTCGCCTTCCACCGTCGCCCCCATGGCCTCCGCCCGCGCTCCCCCCGCCCGGAGGAGACAGCCCGGCAGTAATAGGCACTTGTCTCCAGGGTTTTTTTACTTTCGATAGTCAACCAAGCATACTAACCAAAGGAGCGGCAGGTTACGGCCTTTGGCCGACGCTCCAATTGCCTACCGATCCTGGTCCTAACCAAGACCCCAGTAGGAATTGCGCCGCATCTTGGTTGTTCCCGTTTGGAGATCTAAATCAACCCTCCCGCACTTTAATGGTTGGGCCTGTTCATACCGGTTTGTTGCAGTTTTATTTTTTGAAAGACGCGGCTATTCCCCCCACATGGAAGCAAATGATAAAAGGGGTTCCATTGCTAGGCTATGATTGCACAAAATTCATTCAAGCTCCTATTGGGCCCCCCGGCCCTCTGGTTCCAACATACGCGGATATTTTTGTCAAAACCCCGCCTGGGCCTTACTCTTCCTATGTCCCTCTTTTTCCCTTCAAAGAAGCCTACGATAGTTTTTCCCGCGTTCAACCCGTGGTTCATCTTCCTAGCCAGGCTCCCCCCAGGAACATCCCATTTAATGTTTTTTTCGAATTCATGAAATATCAAAGCAGCGAATCTTATCCGCCTCTGACAGGCGGCGCACCCTCCTTGCAAAACAATCTTTCCGAATTCTACGTTCCGGCGTGCAATACCATCAACAATATTACCGCGGACCACCCAATTCCGGGCGTCCATCCATTTAATCCCTTCATAATTCGGCTGAATAATGATAAAGAAGGCCCGCCTACACCCGATAACACATATTTTTCAGGTGACCTAAGGGCATTTCAGGTCGAGCAAAGCAATTTAATGGGTCGAATTACTCATGTTGTCGATCTTTCCGAAGCCGGCGATTTAGATGACGAAAATAACCAAGTAAAGAATCTGTTTTATTTAAAGAACGGGAAGTGGGTTCCAAAATCTTCCGGAATTTACTATGTCAAGCGCAGGCCCGGGGCAAGTGAAAAAATCAAGCTTCCCGGTAAGATTAATCTTAATCCGCCAAATGTTAATCGCTCAATGATGCTTATTTTCGACAAGTGCGATGTTGAAATTCCTGATGTAATTGAAAGCGAATACGTTCAAGACTCGCCAAAAAACCTTTTTTCCGTGATTGCGTTAAAGGGGAGCATTTTCCTCGGAACCTCGAATGAAATTGACGCCTATTTAGTGGCTCTTAATCCTGGAGACGGCACGAACCCGGGCGGGCGTCTTTTGGCGAATGGGGTAAAAAAGATGAAAATTTTCGGCGGGGTGGCGGTGTGGGAAATGGGTTTGGGGCCTGCATATGCCACCACCATGGACGCCGACAATTTTTATGAAGGGGGGAAAATTTCCTACAACCCTCGATTTAACCCTAGTTCAAGTTTATACCCATCCACTCGAATCGCGATATTGGAAGATAAAGCAAGCGTGATTGAAATCACGGGAGGAGAATCTTGAATTCTCGCGGCGGGCTTTCGATGGTTGAAGTCATGTTCGCCGTGGTAATTGCCGGTTTAGCGCTTGGCCCGTTAATTTCAAATTTGAGCTCATCAAATAAAGCCAGCACGGCTTCAATGTACGAAGTGATGGCCGTCCATTACGCCAACGAGCTTTCCGAGCAATTGAGACGCCTTTCCCCGTATTTAACCGACATCCAGGGAATAACCGGGCAGACTCTGGATTCGCTTCTTTCAGACCCGGATTTTAATACCGAATTATCCGCCACTAGTCAGCCGCCAAAGGGAATCTATGTTCCCGGGACGAATGTAACCCTTTTTCTATCTCCTTTAGAACCCAGTTTTTACGAGCGCAAGGTGGATGTTAGAAAAATCGCCCCCCCGGCGGGTTTGAGTGTTTTGAATTCAGGCACGTACTGGGACGTAAAAATTATTCTATCTTGGAAATTGAGCCCTAATGAACCGGTTAGCGCAAAACATTCCGCCAATTTTTCTCTTATCTTGTGGGAAAAACCGTGAAAATAATTAGCGGGTTTTCATTGGTTGAAGCGGTTGTTATGATCGTGGTTTTTTCAATCATTTTCATGACCTTTCAAGCTTTTTTTTCGCACGGGGTTCGTAGCACAATGAAGGGACAAGACACGCTTCAAGCCATTCGAGAATCGAGCATTATTTTCTCACAACTTGAAAAAGATTTTTTGGCATCCAATCAAATTGATGCCGGGGCGGCAATTCTTTCCCTTGACATATCGACCCAAGATTTGCCTCCAATTGGCGACCCTCAATATGGCAACATGCTTTCTTTAGGTTCTCGAAACGCAACGGTAACCTATTCCCTCGAGGGAGCGTCAGAGAAATACATTTTACGACGCATGATTAAAGGAAATTTGCCGTACCAAGAATGAAAACATTTGAGGTGCTTCTTGTTGAGAAAGAGCACAAGATTGACCCGGCCTCCGTCGACCCTGACTTCACGCAAAAGCAGGTTTTCGTTAGAATCGTTGTTCTCTCGAAGGACCCGAGATTTCCTACGAAGGAAGTTCAATTAACTTCTTTTTTCGTTACAAGTCAAATGTCAGCCAGCAATTGGAATTACTTTTACGATTAGGAGTTTTTTTGCATCTGCTCAATAATTCGGGGTAAAATGAAAATTGGCAATAAAGCTGAAAACATATTTTCGGAGGGCGCACCGCGCCTGACCGCGGGGTGTGAGACAAGCGAATTCACTTCGCTTGTTGAGAGGGGGGGCGCGTGCCCCCTTTTTTGAGATGATACGTTATTTTGAAAAATTCTTGAAACTCTTTGAGTAGCTTTTCCATATATGAGAGTGATAAGCTTTCAAAATAATTTGAAGGGGGGTGGCCTTAAGAGAAAGATATGGGTTAAATTCGGCATAATTTATTTCTTTGAGAAAAAGGAGCTTGTAATGAAAAAGAGGTGTTTTGTTTCAGCGGTTTTGTTTATTTTCGTTTTTATGTTTTTTGGTTCGGCCGCGCATGCTTTTTTGGGGCCAATAGTCGGCTCTCAGGCAAAAGTATGGGCCGCGACCATTGAAAAACTGGAACGCGAGCGGAAATTTTCGGAAGTAGTTAGTCAAACCACAAAATTCATTGATTGGCTTCACAAAGTTGAAAAGTTAGATCCCGCGATAAAAGATTTTCTTCCGCGGATGTTCGACACAAAAGCCAACGCTCAATCCATGCAAGGTTTTTATAACAGCGCGGCAAACACAATTCGGGAAAAGAACATCTCAAAGCCTGATTCTTCCAACATCGAAAAAGTGATGAATTATGAAAAGAAAGATCTTTCTCAGAGAGAATTCTTCAACATGGCAAATGCTTTCCATAATGAGAGAATTGCCGCGAAGAAAGTTATCCTATCCCTGGTGCGCGAAAAAGAAAAGATCGTTAAGGATTTCTTGAAACAAAAAGATGTTACCAAGGAAGGGCTTGAAAAACTTCAGAAAACGATCAAAGAAATTGAGGGGCGGGTACAAGCCAAAGAAAAACAACTTTCGGAAGTAGTTTCCAAATATTACAAGGATACCGAAAAGTTCCACAAAGACCAGATCGTTTTCACTTTTCTTCAGAACATGGGTTTGAATTCCCTTTCTAAAGTCGCATCTGATATGGGGAAACAGATTTGGGAAGGACAGAAAGAGGTTCGGGAGGGTTTGCTTAAGGTTTCAGAAAAATATCAGCACTCATGGAATGGGCTCGAAGAGAAATTAGGGAAAATGAAAGAAGTGCATGGGCAAGTAAAAGACCTTCAAAAGAAGATCCTTGCGTTAATGGAAAAGAAGCCTCTTACCGATGCGGCCAAAAAGGAACTCATGGCTCTGAAAGAGCGTTTGGACAAACTTCATGATGAACATGCGAACCTTATGGCGGGCATTGAAAAAGCTTTCATGGATGCCGCTACTTTCAATAAGCTCACGCCCGACGAGCAAAAGAAGTATATGGACATCTTCACTTCGCTTCGCGAGGGACAAAAAGATATTGACAGCAACAACAAAAAAATCATGGCTTTCGTGAAGGAGATGTCGTTTAAATTCGGCGATTTAAACGGCGATGGAAAGCTTGATAAAGTTGATCTGAAGATGCTGGAAGACTTCTTAAAGCCTCGCCCATGGCCATTCTCTGTTATCAGAATGCCTTATAACCGAGCCGCGGATCTTGACGGCGATGGGCATCTTGACTGGGCTGATTTAGGCTTGTTAAGGGATGCCGTTTTTGGCGACAGAAAAGTGTTTCCGGTCGAGAAAGACAACAAACCCGGCGATTTGAATGGAAATGGCCGTCTTGACGAAAACGATATCAGTTTCCTTGCGAAGATAATGACCAATCCCAAAGGTTATGCCGCTTCATTCAGAAGACTAGCGGATCTAAACAGGGACGGAAAAATCGACGCAAGCGATATGGTTGAGCTAGTTAAACGCTATCAAAACCAAGTTAAGTTGATTCTTATTCCGCCGATCGTTAGAATACTTGCGACCGGAACTACCGAAATTTCCACAGGAACAGGCAATCTTGGGGTTGTCCCCGCTTCGGGAACCATTGTGGATGATTCACGAACCGGAAGGGTAGGAACGGGGACTCCGGCTACCACTCTTGATTCTTCATACTAACTCTTGACAAGGTAAGATAGGGGGCGGAGATTTCTTTTCCGCCCCTATTTCCTGGGTCTTTCTTATTCCAAGTGCTAATTAAGCGGTAATTGGGCTATTTATAGATCGGAGGTTCTTATGGAACAAGGTTTTTTTCCTTTTCCAAAAGGTAAGGTAATTTTTCAAATTTTTCTTTTTGCTTTTTTGATTTTATTTTTTTCCCCGACAAGTTGTCTTGCCGAGGCTTCCGGAGCGGGCCCCGGAACCGCCAGCACACCGACGTCACTTACTCCATTAAAACCCTCAGGTCTCGGTTCCTCCAAATCTCCATTATCGTCTTCAAAATCCGGGTTGGATGCTAACTCTAGCTCCGACTTCCAATACAAGACGGATTCGGAAACCGACCGGCTTCAGCAAGCCATTGAGACATATAATCGAAGCAACCCAAACGATCCGATTGTAGAATTTTCCAATTCCGCTCTTGAAAAACTGTTTAAAGCAGGGCTATTGAGCGATCCTATTAGAAATTCATCCAATATTGTCGTCTTGAAAGATGGCAGCGTTTTCCGGCGCGTTCCGCGTTCTCAAGGAAACCAACCCACGGGCGGGACCGGGGTCGCCGCTAACTCATTTTTTGATTCTTTTGAAGGAACCTCCGCTGCGCTAAACACCGATTCCCCCAAGAAGACGCCCGAACCTCCAGCTTCTAAAGAGATAAAGATGGAGGACCGAACCGTAAAAATACGACTTCCCAATTCGGAAAACCGGGATGTAAAATTCACTCTTCCCGTAATTCCCAAGCCTCTTCCAAGCAAGCCAAAGCCGGATGTTTCCACGGTATTTAAGAAAGATTTTTTAAGAAAAGTCATTCAAACCCAGAGAACGATTCGTGCTCCGACCATTAAGAGGATGCCTGTTAAACTTTTTCCGCTGCCGATAAAAAAACCCATTGAATTAGCTCCCAAGCTTCAGATTTCTACTCCGTCCGCCACTCTGAAGTGAAAAGATAAATGTGAAAGACCCTTTTCACGAGTCCGACAAGGAATTAATTCTTCAAGTTCGCAAGGGTCGCAAAGAAAGTTTTCGATTTATTGTTGACCGGTATTGGTCTCGCCTTAGGTCGGTAATACGGCGGGCGGTAAAAAGCCCGGAACTCAACGAGGATTTATGCCAGGAAACTTTTCTAAAGGCTTTCCATAAAATTGACCAATTCGATACTTCCCGTGAACTTTGTCCATGGCTGATGAAAATAGCGTTTAATTTAATAGCGGAGCATTTCAGGAAGAGCCACCAACGCTTTCAATTCGTTCCCTTAAATGAAACCGATTTTCCCGCAAGTTCTCAATCGGAGCCTCATGAAATGCTAAGCAGACGAATGGTTTTTGAGGAATGTCTTGATCTTCTACCGGAGATTTATAGAGTCGTGTTTGCGTTGCGACACGGAATGATGTTTACCTTGGAGGAAATTTCATTTGTTCTAGATGAACCCCTAGGAACGGTAAAAGTTA
>JACPTH010000186.1 GCA_016192885.1 bacterium
GAAAATTCGCTTTGTCGAATTTTTTTTTCCATTTCATCAATACTACGTGTCGAGGCTAAACCAATTTTTATTCGATGGGAACAACGCTTAACGTATTGCTCGATCAAGAAGCGATACGAGTTATCCTTAATTCGCCCCATCATAACTATTTCGATATCCATGTCGTTGGAAAGCAGCTTAAGAATATTGTCTTTTCGATGATTTCAAAAGTCGAACGATTACGTAATTTTAACATTTTAGAAGAGTCGGGGTTGAGTGATCTTGAGCCGCCACTGTAACTACAGTGTTTTTCATTGACGGAAGGGTCAAAAGGGGTCGAACGGTTTCTTTTATTATAGAGGGGTTGTTCGATTCTTGGCTAACATGAACGAGCACGAGATGAGATAAATTTCGGGTCATGTGGGAAACAACTCCTCTAACTCCGATGTTTGAAAGATGTCCAAAAGGGCTTCGTATTCTGTTTTTTAGCCATTTTAGGTATTTGCAACTTTCAAGGAGAGTTTCATCGTAATTGCTTTCAACGCATAAAATATCGCAATCGACAAGATGGGCCAAAACGGTCGGAGTAATATGGCCAAGGTCGGTGGCAATGGAAAGGTTGATTCCGCGAAACTCGATTCGAAGACCCAAAGGTTCCAGGGCATCATGGGGAACCAAAAAAGGCCAAATGCGAATACCGTCTATTTCGGTTTCTTTCCCAGCGTTGAGAAAGCATTTGGTGACGGGATCAATACCGTAATTTGGAAGTCCCAGAAGGGTACCTTTGCTCCCAAAAATTGGAATGTTTTTCCGTTGCAACAAAACTCGAAGGCCTCCGATATGATCTTGGTGATCGTGGGTAAGGATAATCCCTGACAACTCTTGAAGCTCTACACCCCGCGATTTCAAACAGTTTACTATATATCGACAGCTCAAACCAGCATCTAGAAGAAACTTGGAATCTCCAAATTCAAGCAAAGCCGCATTTCCTTTGCTCCCGGAACCCAAAAACGTTACCCCTATCACGATGCGGCTTCTTCGGGGTTTTCACCTCGCAAGCTCTTAAAAGCTTTTGGAATCATTGAAGCAATTTCGCTTACGGTCATTGCATCTGCGCTTAACTCGGAACGAGCTAGGGAAGCCGCATCCGAGTGGAGGTAAACCCCTAGGCAGGCTGCGCGGATTCCCGACAGCCCCTGGGCAAGGAAACCTCCGATAAGCCCCGCCAACAAATCACCGGACCCTCCTTTGGCCAAGCCTGAATTGGGCCTTGAGCACAAAAATGCGTTACCATCGGTTCCTACGATAACAGGAGTGCTTGACTTAAGAACTAAAACACAAGGGACTTTTTTTACGAAATCCCTGGCTGAATCAAGAAGGTCTTCTCTTATTTCCTTGATCGGTTTTTTTACCATTCTTGAAAACTCTCCAAGATGAGGAGTTAGAATTAAATCGCCCGGAAAGCCTTTAAGGATTTCGGGGTCTTCAATTTCATTTAAAGCATCCGCATCAATCAGCAAACCGCCCTTCCAACGGTTCAAAATTGATTTTATAGAGTCAAATCTTCTTCCGCCTCTGCCCCATCCGGGGCCTATAATGATCGAATCATATATTTCATAAAATTCTTGAACCGAATCTTCGGAAATGAAAAATCCGCCATCAGCCGAGTTAAATGTCCGAACTACGACATCCGGAAGTGTCTCGCAAAACATTTTTCCCGCAAGAACATCAGGCAACCCGAGATTCACCAGACCAACGCCGGAGCGTAGCGCCCCATATGTTACAAGTATCCCTGCGCCGTGATAATCGCGGGACCCGGCAAGAATCAAGGTGCTCCCGAATGTTCCTTTGTGTGAGTTATCAGGTCGCACAGGCAATAAAACCTGTGCCAATTCACGAGTTAGGATGGCTTGAGTTGAAGGAATAGCATCATAAGCCGCTTGCGGAATTCCAAGATCCGCGATCCAAATTTGCCCGGCGGACTCACACCCTGGATAAAGGTATAAACCAAGTTTCGGCAACCCCAAAGTTATTGTTACATCCGCGCGAAAAGAAGGATTTGATAACTTCCCGGTGGTGGAACACAACCCGGAGGGAACATCGATGGAAACGCGGCGAACGTTCGCCTCATTCATTACCCGAACGACATCTTTAGGAAACCCATCTATCGCCCCGGAGAAACCAGTGCCGTAAAGAGCGTCAATAAGGCAATCGGAGAATTCAAGGGCTACTTTTAATCTGTCAAGATCGGGTTTTCCCGCCATATGGATGGGTTGAAACCCGCTATTTTGGAGAATCTTAAGGTTAACGCTCGTATCGGTGGAAAGCTCATCGGAATTTGCGCAAATGAAAACATGAATTGGGATATGATTGTTAAAAAGATGCCTTGCAACAACCAAACCGTCGCCCCCATTATTTCCTTTCCCGCATACAATGGCAAAACGTTTGCCTTTTAATCCCCCTAGAACTTTCTCAAGGGTAAAAAGAATTTTTAAACCGGCGTTTTCCATGAGAACAAGAGACGGTATCCCGATATTCCCAATCGCGTAGCTATCAATTTCCCGCATTTGGCGCCCAGTAACCAGCCTCATTCCTTCCTCCCTCACCAGAATTTTTTATCCCTGAACCTTTCCCCTCAATTTTTTCTTCATTTGAACCCTGATTCGAGCCGGATGCCAAAATTTTATACACGTTATCAAAGGAGAAAATTTGAACCGAAGAGTTTCCCCTTAAATTTTCCAGATCTCCTTGATCAAGCGATAGTAACCCTTTCCAGACCAATTCCCCAATATTCCATGCTGGGAGCCTTCCCCGTTTAACCTCGCCGGTAATTAGCGGCGATAAAGCAGGACCCAATTCCCCTCTTATTTGGGGGTTTATTTTAAAGCCAACCGGGTTTAAAAAGAAAAAGAAATTAAGAAAAATTGTCAACAACAGCAGAGAAATTATTTTAGAAAGGAGGGGGAAAAGCCTTATGGTTGAGAGGGCTTTTAAAGTAAGCAAAGTCCCGATCAGAATAAAAATAGGCGAAAAATGATGATTAGTTAGAGCTAAAAAACCCGTTAGCGCAAAAAAAACAAGATTTGGAATTTCTCGATCGGTCAATCGGGAAAGGGATAGAAGACTTGTGAGTAGAAAAATACCTGATAAAAGGTTCATAAGCAAAACGTCTTCAGGATCGGGAAATCTGATGGAAGGCGGAGTGGGGCCCACTATTGAGTAAACAGCCCCTTCCGGGAAAACGAGAATTCCAATTAAGGAACAAAGAAGAAGAGAAGAGTAAAATTCCTTTCCAAGTAAAACCTGACAAACTACATAAATCAAAAAAAGCCAAACCGGTAAACCCAAAGCAGAAACCGCTGCCATAATTGGAATAAGCGCTACTCCATATGAGTTTCTAAACCAGTTCCCGTCAAACCCCAGAACAATCCCGGCCAAAAGCACGAGTTGGATCGACCACCGGAGGCTTAAAAGGGGCTGCATTCCGAATGCGAATATCGCAAGCACAACCAAACCAGGGAAAATCTCGCGGGCTTTAAATACGCTAATGGTCAAAATCCCGCACAATAAAAAGAAAACCAGGTGATATACGGTTTTTAAAGTAGTAAGGGAACCAAAAGATTGCTCGATAATGAAAGAAAGAGTTTCAGGAATTAAAGTAAGACCAAACTCAACTTCAAAATCTCGGGCGTAAAGAAGATCCCAATAGGTCCCGGATGGAAACGGGCATGGACGGGTTAGAAAAAATAAAATGAAAATGGTCGCGCAAATTCCCGCAAAATGTCCGTCTTGCTTGATAGGAGAAGCTTTTGTTAGGTTATTGTTCATTTTGGTGATTACACAATTGTGAGAATAAGCGGTTGAAAATTTTTACCTTGCGTTCGATAGACAAAACTTGGAACTGTTTTGTGAGAGATGTGAAGTGATTTATGTTCTTCGTGTGACATACTAAGTTATGACTAACATGAGAGATATGGGTATGATGAAGAGTAATATGCTTGCGATTTTGTAAGGGAAGAAAAATAACCACAAACGAAGCATGGTCTCGAAATTCCACAAAGTAAGGCCAGCCCGAGAAGGAAAATGGAGAAAAGAGAGGAACTGATACCAAGGTTCATTTTGTCTCCTCCTCTATAAGGGACCTCATTTCACTTTCAAATACTGATTCAATCGCTTGGGGAATACCCTTGGAGTCAATTTCCTTAGCAGAGGTAATTTCCCAATCCTTCACCTCTAACGTGAGAATATTTGACTTCCAAAAACCCTTGGTTATGTCCCCATGTTTTTTCATGATGCAGACAATGAAATAAGTACCATTCTTGCTCAGGTCAAATCTTAGGTCCCGCTTGGAAAGATCTACTGAATAAAGCGACCTTCTTTTTGAATCTATATTTAAAACATGGCCGTCGTAATAAGTGTCACGAAGAAGCGGACCTTTATAAGGTTTTTTCCAACGAGCGTCTTTTATCAGAGTTCCATCTTCAAAAATCAATAACATAATCAGTGGGCCGCCTCGTTTAAAATAATTAATAACAAATTGCTTTTCGGTGGGGTTATCTATCTCAATGTTTACCGCTCTCCTCTCGGGGATTAACCGAAAAGAGAAGTCCATTGCCAACAACCTTCCACACAAGCAGAGAAAAAAAAGAACCGTGTAAAAGAAATTCTTCATGCTCACTTCACCTATTTTTATAGATTTTCCATTTGGGTGATCCTGCCTGGGCAATGTTTTGCCATGATGGAAATGCTTCAACATCAAGTTCTATTGGTTCATTTACGGTAAGCAAGCCATTGGGAATCCATTTTAGAGTGGCCTCATCTTTTTTGGCATTCCCCTCCCATGACCAGGAAAGCATTTTAATTGGGCACCATATTGAATTTTCGACGAAGATTTTATTTGGACGAACAATCATAAAAAGCTTAAAGTCCATTCTGGCATTAACTTCACTTATCTTTGCTGGCGGGTCTTCAAGGTAAACCCGCGGGGAATCATTGTACCACTTATTTGCGATAACGATATTTTCAGAAGTCGAAATAACGGTATTCATATCGTTAGTAGGGGATTCCGAGTCTAACCAAAACGAACCCTTGGGCTCCGTAATCATGTATTCAACAGATTTGCTGCTTAAATTTTCTCGGGAATTGAATATACTGATCGTTTGAATGCAATTGAAATCGTAGGTTATTCCGGTATTGTTTAATACTTTTGGTGAAAAGGTAAGGCCGGCGGTGGGAAATTTAAAATAACCAACATACCATCGCCCTGCTGATTCTGGTTCTCCCGCCTGTATGGCGTCATCCGTAGCAATCTGGTCAACTACAGGATTGCGAAAATTTCCCTCGCTCTTTATAAAATAAGGCCTCTTATATAGCAAGGAAGCTTTCGTGGTCTTAGGAAGACCTAAATACTCCCCGGTGAAAAATATTTCCGTATTCGTTACATCGCCGAAATCAAAAATGTAGAATGAGACTTTTTCCGCCGCTAAAAGAATGGTCGGAACAGTAGCGACATTGCCAGAATTTACTAAGTAATAGTCAACCAGGGGAGATATTGGTTCCCATTTTGGTTTTTTTAAATGGATTTCTTGATTCCCCTGCTTATAGGCCTTATAAGAAAGTGTAATGTATTCCCCTAGGTAACAAGAGCGCTCATGAATTGGCTGATTGTCGATAAAAAACTTGACAACTATATCTTGTACTAAAGCATACCAACTAACATCTGTTGATGAATTATAGATGGCGCTTGGATAGGCAACCTCAACTATCGCGAACTTTCCTCTTGCCAAACCATTTACCAAACCTGGCTTTAGTGGGGTAAAATTATAAGGTTGGCTTTCAATACCTTGTTTGGTTGGCGTTTGCTCTTCAAACCAATCGACGTTAACCAATTCAAGTTTGTAATCGCGGTCCAAGAGATAAATTACATTGGCGCTTTTCTTAAAAGCTGATAATGATGTTGGTGGAGGTTGAGGAACAGGTGTTTCCTTAGATTCCACAATAAAGGTTAACTGTTGTGTTTCACCGATGGTGAGGGTAAAACTGGATGGCTCAACCTTAGCTGAGACTAAATCCCTCAGATTCAAAACTTGTATCGGAAAATCTTTTTTAACAAATGGAATTTTGCCGTCATCGCCGAAATCAAAATGGTTGATTAACTCGACATTTGCCAATCCTGGTTTCTTGAAAATAGCCACAAAGTTTGATTCCTTAGAAGTTTGTCCTTCGGAGGTTTTCCAAGAAAAACCGATTACTTGTGTCTTGGCAGGCAATACATTTGGATCTGGTAGCGCCGGGGATAAAGAAATTTCATGATTAATTCCAGAGTCTCTGAACCAAAAATAGGGTTTTCCCAAAACCAAAAAACTACCCGAAGCAGGTTCAAATGTGCGGCCAACATCAGCTATTGCCTTATTGGGCAAATGACCTGATAAAGTATTTTGCCAATCAGGATTTCCCACCGCCCACAGGTCGGCGCGGACGGCGGGGAATGTGAAGAGCCACGTTGGCAACTCATCGTCAGCGATCGACGGAATGTCCTTCATGAAACCATTTGCCATGGCTTTTTTCTTGTCGGAAACCGACAC
>JACPTH010000226.1 GCA_016192885.1 bacterium
TTCGAAGTTTAGAAATCGCATAAGCCTGAGGATTTCTCCTCTTTTCTTCTTCAAAGGAATACCTTTCGATAAGATCTTTTTCGCGCTGACCTGTTTTATCTTTGGTTAAACGACCGCATTTTACCAAGATCTCCTCGCAAAGCAATCTTGCCGCCTTTACGCTCTTTGCCGCTGCTGGATTAAGGCACATTTCAATTCGATAAAGAGAGAAAAAGTTTTCCGGGTCGGGATTAGCCTGAAATAGCGGTAAGATTTCCGGAATAAATTTTTTCCCCCTCGAACTTAGCAGAAATTCAACAAGAGGTTCGCGAAGAAGGGAAAAGTCAAATTGAATCAGGCAGTCCATCGCCAGTTTTCGACTTTCAGAATCCCTCGAACGTAGAATCGCGATTAAAGCCGAAATCGCATGAGAAGGGTTCGCCTTTTTTAAAACATTGATGGCTAAAATTCTCAATCTTGGATTCGAAGATTTAAGGTGAATCCCCAAAAGAGGAATGACCAAATCGATGTTAAAGTAAGAAAGGTACTCAATCGCTGACGCGATTAAAATTTCTCTAGAACCCATTACCCAATTGAAAGCAAGATCTGAAAAATTACCCATTTCAAGTCGTAATGCCGTTCTCAAACCCATAGCGCGCAGATTATCCGGGGCTTTTTTGTCGGTAAGAATTCGGTCAAGAATCGGGGCTAACTTTTCTTTTTCATCGCTCCCCAAACATACAAAAAGTCTGATTTTCTCCTCAACCGAAATCCTATCAAAATCCTCAAGTGAATTTTTATTGGAAGAATGTTTTTGGTGTTTTTCTCCGCTCAAAAAATCTTTAATTCTATTTTTTAGTATCTCCGGGATTTGCCATTCGAGCGCTTCCTTAAAAGCGTCACGAACTTCCTTCTTTTGAATATCCGCTAAAACTAGCTTCTCCAAAGGAGTTTGGTCAATTTCAGGCTCTACGAGCTTTTTGAGATATCCGAACACTTTTCTCCGCGCAACACGCGTATCTACCCATTCCTGTAACCGCTTAAGATACTCGGAATAATTATTCTTGAGAATTCGAGACGCTTTAATAACTTTACAAGCCCCGTCCAAAATCTTTCGAACCGCTTCAACTTTCGCGCCGGACGAACTCTCGATTATTTCAAAAAGTCGGTATGGGACCTCGGGGTCCGGATTAATATTAAAAACCAACCCGGCTCGCGCGAGAACACTTACATCAATCAAATTTGGCCAAACCCCGAACAGCCAACGCTCTGATTTTTGGATCTTCAGAAACAAGCAATTTAGGCATTTCTTTCAATAAGAGTTTAGGCTTTTTAGCGATCAGCCATTCCAAAGCGGCAGACCTAACCGTTACAAAAGGAGAAAAAAGAAGTTTCGAAAGAATCGGAATTTCCGTTTCGGAAAAATGTTCCCCGAATTTCTTTATCATTTCAGATGCTACAATTGGATTTTTTTCGTTGTCTAAAAGGGCGACCCACTCCGGAAGGAGTGGCTGAACCGAGCTGCTAGGCAGCGATTCCAGCAAATTAATCCGTTCTTTGGAACTTCCAGCCTTAAAAGATTCAACGAAACTTCCGATCCGTGTTTCGTTCCTGGGTTTTTGCCTTGGGTTCAAAAGCTCGGTTATTCGAAAGACTGCTACTTCTAAAAGAAAACTAATTTCCACATCATCTTCAACGGCTTGTCTGGTTTTTAAGGCATCAAGCAACACCCGTGAAGGGCTATATGATGCGGCTTCTTCAATCGCAAGAGTTCGAAGGGCCTTTTCGGAGGCGAAAATTCCCTTGAGTAATTCTTCCTCGGAACTAAAAATCTTCGCACTCATAAATCACGCTCAGTAGTTCTCAAAAAAACGATTTTTACTGCATACGTTCGACTATTACTATTGTAAAATCGTCAGGCTGCGGTTTTTGGATTTCGAAAAAAGGATGTTGTTTCAATATTTGCCTACAAGCTTCTTGGATTGGGAAGTCTTTGAATTGATTAAGGTAATTTTCAAAGATTTTAAAATAGTTGGTTTGCCTGTCCATTCCCAGAGATTCTACCATACTTAAAGATTCAACCAAACCGTCCGTATAAAAAAACAGTCTCTCTCCCTTTTCTAATTTTATCGGCATGGGAGTGCCGATCAGTTTACCTCGGCTGCCTAATGGGCCCCCGGATGGCATTATCATCTGTATTTCTCCCGCAGAATTTTTCTTAAATGGAAAGGGATGCCCGAAGTTGTACAAAATTGCTTCATGAGAATCCGTATCTATGAATACTGCGCCTAGGGTCATTAGTAACCTCAATTTTTTCTGAACGAAATTTTCGAAAATGGTCTGGTTTAAATTCTCCAAAATTTGCTGGGCGGTTAAATTGAATCTTGCGATCGTTCCTACCACGGATTTCGACATCGCCATAATAAGGGCGGCGGGAACACCATGTCCGGTCACATCCCCTGTCAAAACAAAAAGTTTGTTGCCGCTAAAAACCAAATAATCGAAATAGTCTCC
>JACPTH010000227.1:0-885 GCA_016192885.1 bacterium
AAAAAACGCAACCACTTGGTAAATTTTTTTCCATAATCAAAATTCGAACTTACAACTCTTGCAAAACTTTCCGGAAAGGTATACACTCCCTCCGCAAAGGTTTTCATTGAAATTCAAATAAGGGGGTTAATTTGGAATGAAATTTAGATCGTTGGTAGTAATAATGTTGGCTGCTTGCCTTGTAATGCAAGCACCGGGTGCATTCGCCAAAAGCAGAATAATGCGGGTTGGCGAATG
This sequence comes from bacterium, assembly GCA_016192885.1. Classification (GTDB taxonomy): domain Bacteria; phylum Muiribacteriota; class Ozemobacteria; order Ozemobacterales; family Ozemobacteraceae; genus JACPTH01. The sequence goes on from JACPTH010000227.1 coordinate 238, forward strand.
GCTTAAAAGCAAAACCACCTCAACAACGGTAAGAGGTTCCATCGATAATATTGAAGGGCGAAAGATTTCCTTCAAGACGGTTGATGGGCAAATTCTTCAATTGACCGGACGGAAAGCTGAAAGACTCGCAGAGCACAAGGGCGCCACGCTTCAAGTATTTGGAAATGTTAGAAAACCTGATTCCAAATACCCAACCGGAGGAATTGACGTTCGAAATTTCAGGGTAGTTGAAGAAGCTAGACCGGCTCCGGAACCCGTCTCCGCCCCGGAACCGACCGCCGGTCCTGAACCCGAGCCTGAACCCATTGCCGTACCCGAACCCATGGCTCCGCCTGAGCCTGCTCCCGTTGAAGAGCATCCCGCCCCGGAACCGGAACCAATTGTAACCGAATCCGGTCCTATTCCCGGCGAAACCGATGTGGGCGAAAAATCTTCACAGGAAGCAACTTATACGGTGGTTAAGGGGGATACCCTTGCGAAAATCAGCAAAGCAATGCTGGGAACCACTAAGAGGTGGAAAGAGATTGCAAGCGCAAATGGTATCACCAATCCAAGCAAATTAAAGGTTGGGATGGTTTTAAAGATCCCGCAATAATGATTTCTTAAATTTTTAGAGCCGGTTTTCCAAAACCGGCTCTTTTTTTCTTA
>JACPTH010000227.1:905-8011 GCA_016192885.1 bacterium
TCCAACCGAGGGAATTAGTTTCCCTAAGATCGAAAGAGCTTGTAGGGCAGAATTAGGTTTTTTTCTAAAATGATATCGAGCCCCCTTGGAAATTAAAATGACGGCGAAACATTCCCAGCCATCTTCGCCAAGCTGCGAAAGTTTAGCCTGAATTTTTTCGGCTTCTTGTTCCTCAATATCAAGAACCTTATATTCCCATTTCTGCAAAGCCCCCAGGTCGACCCCTAAAGAAGTGGCTTGATTCGGGAGTTGTTGTATAAAGCCCGTGATTTTTTTTGACCCATCCAGCAAACGCTTAAGTTTGCCTGTTTTCTTTTTTTGTTTCTTCTCCGATTTGTCTCCAAGTTTATCTTCCGAGTTATCTTCTGAAACTACCGCTGTGTCGGAAGCTTGAATCAAAACCTCCGGCGTTTCTCCCCTAACCGATTCCCCCAACAAATGGAGGAAAACAAGGGGTATCAGAAAAATTTGGAAAACACCTTTTGAAAACTTCATAACTTTCCTTTCTCCTTCAATTTCAGAAAGCCTACATCTTTGTTGTCATAACATACGCCTCGTGGTAAAATCTTCGGGTTATGATTAACATCGGAGAATCTTCTTCAAAAGCCGCTTTTACAAATGATACCATTTATAGCGAAAACTTACTCTTAAAATCCCAGCTTCAAGAACTTTTGATTCTTGACGAAACCGGGATTTTCAGCGACCTTGAATCGCTAATTAAGACAATCCTTAAAAAGGCTTTGATTTTAAGCAAAGCCGAGGCCTCGTTTTTTGCCCTAACAAAAAATACGGACCCATTAGATTTAGAGATCCGAATTTGCAATTTCATTCTTGGTGAAAAGATCGGTCGAATCAAAGAGAAGTTCTGCCAAGATTATAGCAAATGGGAAGAAACCGAAAGCGTCTTGGTAACAATCGAAGACTTTATCATTCTTCCGCTTGTAAGTCGCCATAAGCTTCTGGGAATATTGGGGTTGAAGTTAAACAACCATGCCCCCGAGAATATATGCGAAATTCTTCCTCTTCTTTCGAGGCAATCCGCTGTTTCCCTTGAGAGCGCAATTTTTTACGAGCGAACGTTCAAACGCCTTTTAGTTTTAAGCAATGTTTTCGTACTAGGCAAGGAAATTGTTTCGAACGTTGACCTAGGAGAGCTCCTTGGCAAATTTCTCAAGATTGCCCGCGACGGAACGAAAAGTGAATTGGGAGTTATTTTTCTAATAAAATCCGGCGAAACCAAACCACATTACTGCAAAATTCAGGGGGTCGCGGAAAACGGCAAATTTGAAGCCAATCTTTCGGAAATTTCTCCATTCATTCAGCAGGTTTGCCTTGAAGAAAAGCCCATTATTGTTGAAGACCTTCAAAATAGCCCGTTTGCCGCCACCGAATGCCCGAAATTTTCCGGAACGATTTTAAAGAACACCATTGTTGTTCCCTTAAAAGCCCGACACCAATTTATGGGAGTTGTACAACTTGCGAACAAGCTAAATAGATTTCCTTTCATTCAGGAAGACCTTGATTTTTTGAACATCCTTTGCAGCCAGATCGCCTTCGTAATTCAAAATACGAACTTGTATAACAGTCTCCAAGCAGGCTACATAAACACCTTGAAGGCTCTTACATCGGCTATTGACGCGAAAGATAGCTATACTTATGGTCACTCGGCGAGGGTCACGGAATTTGCGATGGAACTTGCTCGCGAAATTGGCATGGATGCGAAAGAAATGGAAAACCTTCGGGTCGCCGGGTTACTTCACGACATTGGGAAAATAGGAATAAGCGAGAACATCTTGAGCAAACCCTCTCGCTTAACCAATGAGGAATTTGAGATCGTAAAAACCCATCCCACCTTGGGTGTAAAAATCCTCGAAGGGGTGGAATTCCTGGCTTCCGTTATTCCGTTAATTGAATCCCATCATGAGCGTTTTGACGGGAAGGGCTATCCCCACGGTATTTCAGGAAATTCCATTCCCCTTGGGGCTAGGGTCATTGGGGTTGTCGATTCCTGATTGACATTACCCTTGACGAGATCATTCGGTGCAAGGGTTCCCAGTTCGACCCCGAAATCGCCGAATCCTTCGTCAAAATGAAGAATAGGCAACGTTCGCTTTGCGGTTCCGATTAACCTAGCTAAAAGCATGCGATTCTTTTCTCGCACCGAATTATCCGAGCAGGTTTTCGCGGGAATCATTTTGGTCGCTCTTGGGTCTTTTGCCTACTACTTTACGATAGCTGATCTTGAGGAAGTTCAAGCCAACTTTAATAGCAGGAGAGGTTTGCTGGTAAAGCTCCTTGCTCGAGAGTTAACGGAGATGTTGAACAAGCGCGCTGATTTAACCCCGCGGCTTTCCAACCTCCTTTCCGAGGAAGCCGTGATCTACGCCATAGTTCAACAACCCAAAGGGATTGATGATGAAAATGGGGGGGAAATTTTGGCAAAAGCCGAAAATTCAAAAGTTTCCGTCGGAAATATTGAGTCGATCGAAGCAATGGCCCTGGAAACTTCGTATTTAAAATTCATCCCTTTTGTCGATCAGTCCGGGACTATTCCAATTTTGGAAGCCGCCATTCCCCTTGTTCCGGATTGGGGAAAGGCCGTTTTAAGGGTCGGATTTTCTCGTCTTTTAGACGAAGAGCGCTCAAAAAACGTTCTTTTCCGCAATTCAATTATTTTTTCCACCTTGTTTATAAGTCTTTTGGCCTATTGGACCATGAGAAACCGTAGCTCCTCCAGTTTCCAGGGTGGTCTCCTTGGAGGAACCGGAATCTTGGTTCTACTTTTGTTTTTATCCACCCGGTTTACCATTCAAAACTGGTATGACCATTATTGGAGGCAAATTTTTGTTCAAAGCGGTCTCTCTACGGCGAAGATTTTGGCGCTATCGGTAAAGCGCTTTCTAACGACCGGGAAAGATTCCGATCTTAGAGAGCTTCAATCGATTCTGGAATTTGGGGAATCCTTCTTGTACTTTGGGATAATCAAGGATGAGCGCTACGCATTCCATTCAAATCCATCTTTTTTCTACGGTTCTCGAAGCGACCTTTTTGATGTCTTTGTTCCCGTCATGGATGGCGGGGGGCGATTGGGTACGATACAAATGGGTCTTCGGAATTCCTCGGCATTCGGCCCGCTTTCCCAACTGCGAAACCGGTTGGTTTTGATTTTTCTTTCCGCGCTTATTTTGTCGCTGTTGTTGGCTTACCTTTTGACCAGACGCGTGTCCAAAGATATCTCCGTTTTCATCAGATCCATGGAACAGGTTACAGCCGGAGATTTCCGGCAAAGCGTTTTTCTCGATCGCGAAGACGAATTCGGCCAAATGGCCCAAACATACAACTTTATGTTGATGGGGCTTAGAGAGCGGGATATGCTGGGAAAAGGCCTTCAACACTATGTTAGCAAGAGCATTGTTGATAAAACGCTAAAAGTGCTGACAACCCAAGATAAAACGGGCGAAAAGATTTTTGCCATCGGCTTGTATATTTGTTTCCGCGGATTGTCCCAAACACTTTCCAAAAAAAGCGCTCCGGAAATTTTTTCCGCGGTCAGAGATTTGTTGGATGCCTTAAAATCTTCTCAAATGGTGTTCAAGGCTCTTGAGGATTTTGGAGAATTGCCGTTTTCCTGCGAGATTGTACTCCACGGATTCGAGGTTGTACAAGGAGCGATTGGCGAAGAGGACGAAAGTTTAGCCTTTATCGGAGAAGGAGGATTGTCGATTCATTCCCTTGCTCGTGTCCATCCGGGAGGCGAGATTCTTCTTAGCGAGGAGACCGCCTACCTGATTCGGGAAGTCGCCAATATAGAAGAAATTGAAATTAGCACCCAGGAACTCGGGCATGTCCGCGCTTTTTACTTCAAGGGATATAAAAATCTCGATCAACTCGTAAAAATTTTCCCCGAAAGTTCCCAATGGGTAAAGATTTTAGTCTTAAAAATTTTGAAACTTTACTCAAACCAGGAAATTGCGGATATTTTGATTGAATGGGTTGAGGGCGCTCACGAAGAAGTAAAGTACCATATCCTAGACGTCCTTGTACAGATCAGGCCGAAGCGAATCATTGATTTTATTTCGCAACTCGTTCAAAAAGAAACCAATCCAAGGGTACTTTCAAAGGCTATTTTCCTATTAGGAACCATAGGCAACGAAAGTCACATTTCCCTGCTTGCTGAAAAGTTGAGTTTCAACGATCGAAGAGTGAAAGCTAATGCCATTGAAGCCTTGGAAGCAATAGGCGGGAAAAAAGTGTATGAATATTTAAATCTTTTGGTGGATGAAACCGACAACCGCGTCCGCGCGAATATTTTAATCGCCATGGGCAAATACGGAGATTTGAAGGTGTTTGACTTGCTTTCCAGGATGATAAAAGATCCCGACAAAAATATGCGCGCTTCCGCCGCTTACGCGCTTGGTCAGCTAGGAATGGTTCAAGGCGTTGACCCGCTTATTTCAGCGCTTTCCGACAAGGACCTCACGGTTAGAAGACAGGTTGTGGCGTCGCTAACAAGATTAAAAGCCGACCTGGAAATTGAAATGTAGGAAACATAGATGGGAACCCAATGCAAAGTTTAGAACGCTTTACCGAATTTTCCCTGATTAACAAATTGACCAAAGATTTTAAGCAGCACCCGGATCAGGTTAATAAGCGGCATCAATCAGACTCCGAAATTCTCCTACAACCTGACGGATCTTTTCTCGCGGTTACAATAGATACCTTGCAGGAAGAATATTCTTTGGGCTTGATCAGGGATCCGTTCACGGTCGGCTGGAGCGTTGTTTCCCATAGTCTTAGCGATTTAGCCGCGGTAGGCGCTAAACCTATCGGAGTTTTGCTGGCCGTAAACCTTTCTCAGACCTCTGACTCCAAGTGGGCTGAAGATTTTTTCGGGGGAGTACAAGCTTCGCTTGATGCCCATTCCACCTATTGCCTAGGAGGCGACACCAATTTTTCCGATTCTCCCAGTTTTACTTGTACAGCTCTTGGGAGGGTAGACCACCCAAAACCGCTATCGAGAATCGGAGCGGAGTCGGGAGATCCTATCTACGTTACCGGCTTGTTGGGAATGGGAAACCTTCTTGGGATCGCAAGTCATGCCGACAAAAAACTTTGGGAGAAACTTGAGAAAGAATATCGCCCTTACGCAAAGATCCGCGAGGTTTGTTCTCTGTTCCAATGGCTGAAATGCGCTATTGATACCAGCGACGCACTCATTCAAGCTTTGGCGATCCTTGGAAGCCTTAACAATATCGGCGCGCACTTCTATAATTCTCGAGACTTTTATGACCCAAGGCTAATAAATATCACGGATAATCTGCGTTTCCCGCTATGGCTAGTAAACGTTTTTGGAATGGGGGAATATGAGATCGTTTTTACCGTCGAACCTTGGGAAGAAGAAGGTTTTTTGAGGGATGCTTCTGAAAAAGGAATATTCGTAAAAAAAATCGGGGAAATGCGTTCCAAACCTGGAATTAGCGCCGCTATTGACGGAAACACCTTCGAGCTTGATGTCCCTTACCTTCTAAACCTCTTTGGAACTTGCGGGTCCGTTGAAAAATATCTTGAAGCATTGATAAAATACGATAATCATCTGCGCGCCTCGTTATGAACCTTCACGATAAAACTATCCTTCTGGTTGGCGCAACCAGCGGAATAGGAAGAGAATTGGTTAACCAGCTTTCTGAAAAAAATTGTCGATTGATTCTCTTTTCTCGAAGGGTCGAAAAGCTAAAAGATGAGCTTCAACACCTTCTTCAAACTCATCGGGCAATTTTGGTTCCCGGCGACGTTAGGAAACCCGCGGACATTGAAAATTTGGTCGGTCTAATTAAGAAGGAATCCCTATCGCTTGATGGAATCATTTATTCCGCCGGTGTTTCCCGACCGGATTATATTGATTCCCTTGATTTAATTCGTTCCCTTGATACGTACAAAATTAATTTTGAAGGGGCTCTTAGAATTTTTTACCAATTTCTGCCTGATTTGATGGAAAAGGGCGGGACATTTCTCGCGGGTTTTACAAGCATGGCCGCGGACAGAGGAATGCCTAAAACTCATTCCTACTGCGCATCAAAAGCCGCCCTCGATAGGCTCCTAGAATGTCTGCGAATCGATCTGCTTGATAGGGGAGTACAAGTTTTTACCGTCGCTCCCGGGTATGTTGTAACCCCGATGAGTTCTCAAAATGAATGGCCGATGCCCGGGATTTGGCCGGTAAGGTTTGCGGTCGCGCACATTTTAACGGAAATTGAAAACTGCAACTTTGTCATTCGGTTCCCATGGTATCATTCCTGGCTGATGAAGCTGGCAACACTGATTCCCGACCAATTTTTTTGGAAGATAATGAACAAAAAACGGGATTTGGTGAAAATTAAACCTCGCTCTGATGACGAATTCTCCTGGTAAAAAATTGTTTTGATTTTAGTATTTCCTAATTATTTCACCAAGCCAGCGTTCATTTTTATATCCGGTTAAACGTATTCGGCCTCGGAATATTTTTCCGACTTTGTAGGCGTCCGCTTTTCCAGTCCATTTTATCAAGAGGCGTGCCACCGGCAATGGGACCCGTATCTCAATGCCGTCTACAAGGATTTCCCGGACGATACCCTTTACTTCACGTTCCTGGCCTTCCCCAAACGCGCCGGGGATTCCCTGCTTTGGCTTAAACGTGGGGGCACTGAAAGGGGAATCCTCCATCACAGGCTTTTCCTCTTTGGTCGGAGGAAAAAGCAGAAAAAGGAAAAGAACGGTTGCGATTGCCCCGAGGGCGAACTTCGTTGAATGCCTTTGAACTAGGATTGATAGCCTATCTTGAAGGGATGGAAGAGGAGAAGAAATTTTATTCTGTTGTATTATCTTTTTTACATTCGAATACGAATATGGAAGGTTTTTCCGGTTTGAATCCAGCCTTTCCTTCAATTTGGCCCGGGCAAAGGAGAAACAAGCCTCTACATTTTCGAAACCAAATTCCGCTTTTCCCGACAGAAGAAGCGCCCCTTTTTGAAGTATTTCTGACACCTCCGGAAAAACCCTTGCCCCTGCGGCTTCATGCATTTCGAAAATTTGGGAAAACAATTCACGGTCGATGTTGGGCAAAAGAATTT
>JACPTH010000228.1 GCA_016192885.1 bacterium
TTTTACATCGCCGACCCTTTTAAATGAACCGTCTTGAAGAACTCTTAAAAGTTTGGCTTGATTTGGGAGCGCAAGATCTCCAATTTCATCCAAAAAAATCGTCCCGGCATTTGCCTCCGTGAAGAGTCCGGATTTATCATTTATTGCGCCGGTAAAGCTTCCCTTGGAATGTCCGAACATTTCAGATTCAAAAAGGCTTTCAGAAATAGTGCTGCAATTAACCGGAATAAAAGGTTTATTAGCTCTTTCGGATTTGAGATGGAGCGCGCGCGCAATCAATTCTTTTCCGGTTCCGCTTTCCCCTTGTAACAAAACGGTGCTTTCGGTAGGCGCGACTTTCTCAATCATTTCCAGAATCTGCTTCATGGAAGCGGAAATCCCAACTATTATCGGAAAATTCTCATCACCCTTTGTCGGGACTGAAGTGTCATCAATAGCCCGTTGAACCGCGGATTTAAACTCGTCTATCTCAAACGGTTTAAGCAAATAGTCCTTAGCTCCAAGCCTTATTGCCGAAATTGCGGTTTCAATCGACGAATATCCGGTCATAAGAATGCATGGAATATCAAACTTTTCTGATGAAAGAGAAGAAAGAATATCTATCCCTGAAAGTGTCTTGCGCGGATGAACTCCAAGGCTGAGTTTGGACCAACAAAATCAAACGCCTCGAAACCGGCGATTTCTAGCGTTTTTTTTAAAGCTCTCAACAGCTTTGTTTCATCATCAATAATTACAATTCGCCGCATGTTTTTTCCCAATCATAAAGCGCAGATATTGCTTTCATTATAGAGTTACTTTGGCCCAAGGGATTTTTGAAGAGAGAATCGAAAAATCGTAAATCCTTCTTTCGTTCGTTCCGCCCAAATTCTTCCGCCATGCCCCTCTATAATGGATTGACAAATCGCCAACCCCAGACCGGTTCCGGTAGGTTTAGTCGTGAGAAATGGTTCGAAAAGGTGTTCGCCAATACCTTCAATTCCTTCTCCATTATCGCCTACTGTTACAATAACGAATCTCTCGTCAAAATCTTCGGCTTCAACAAAAATTTGGGGATTGGAAACTCTGGAAACGGCATCTTTTGCATTATACAAAAGATTTCGCATAATTTGGTAAATTTCATTAGGTTCCGCCAGAATCGTTAAACTTGGAACCGGTTTAACGGAGACATTAACTGAGGGAAAGCCGGAACTTGTAATGACTTGGGAAACGGAGTCATTAAGAATAAAAGCAAACTCGCAGGGCTTCAATTCGGGAGCCTTGTTTCTGGCATATCGCAACAAGGATTCAACAATTTTTCTACATCTTCTTGCTTCGTCAATTATAGCTTCAACGTCTTCAATTTCGACCGAGGTTTTGGTTTTGATCGATTCTTGAAGGATTCCTGCGCTAACCAGAATGGTGCTTAGGGGGTTATTGATTTCATGGGCGACTCCGGCTGAAAACCTTCCAAGAAGGGCCATTTTTTCCTTTAAGATAAGTTCCTTCTGAACTTCCGTCAAACGTTTGGAGGCGAACTTAAGTTCTCGAATCATTTGGTTAAAACTTTTCGCAACCGCTCCGATTTCGTCCTTTGAGTTTTCATTAATTTCATTCCAATGCCCTAAGGAAACCCGCTCCATTCCCCTCTTTAATTCCTCCAAGGGTTTGAACAAACTTCTCCCTAAAAAATAACCGAGTACCAAAAGCCCGATAATTTCCAAAGTTGCCAATTGAAGCATCAAAGTGTTAATGTTTTTTCTTGTTAGAGTGCCGATTTCCGACTCGTAGCCTACGAGGAGTTTAAGGTCTGAGTTCATTATATTTTCAATTCGTATCCGGAAACATTTACCTTGGGAGAAAATTTGGTGAATAGCCGGCTCCGGCTCATAATCTTTTAGATCCTGGATCGAGCTTCCGGTTGAATCCCCCATTAATTGCCCCAAACCGTCCCAAAGTCGAAAAAGTGAAATTGGAAAAGGCTTGGCTCGACGAGCAAGGACCAAAACCATTTTTTTTTCGGGTTGGTTCCGAACGTGAACAAAAAAGGCTCCGGTAGAAAGGGGGCCGGCTAAGGAAAGTCGGATAGGTTGTGAAAGATCAGTCTTAGTAATGGGAATTAATGGAATATGGGGATACAAAATTTGCCGACCATTTATAATGATCTCGATCCAATCAATGTCAAGAAGCTCCTTTAATTTCTCCAC
>JACPTH010000229.1:0-648 GCA_016192885.1 bacterium
ATGATTCCAAGCATGGACAAAAATGAGCGCGTCTTGTTGCGGTTTAAGCTCACAAAAGCCAGTTTAATTACCGACCAAATGCTCACGAGAGGACTTCACCGCCGTTTTCGTTTTCAACCGGCGTCTTTGCAAGCTCAATTGAAGCATCCATTTGGTGCTTGTTTTCGGAATCGCTGATCACCACGCCGTCTTTAAGCAAAATCTTCCTTGCCGCAAAAAGAGCGATGTCAGCCTCATGAGTAATCAGAACTATGGTAATTCCGTGGGCATTAAGTTTTTGGAAAACTCCCATGATTTCGATGCTGGATCGAGAGTCCAGATTTCCCGTCGGTTCATCGGCCAAAATTAAAGCGGGCTGATTCACCAATGATCTTGCGATCGCCACTCGCTGTTGTTGTCCGCCGGATAATTGGTTGGGATAATGGTGTTCCCTACCTTTCAGACCTACCGATTCAAGAGCTTGAAGAGCTTTTTTGCGTCGTTCGATAGATGGGATTCCGGCGTAAACCATGGGTAGTTCAACGTTTTCCTGGGCGCTTGTACGAGCAAGGAGGTTGAATCCCTGGAAGACGAAGCCTATCCTTTTGCTCCGTACAAGCGCCAATTCGTCCCTTGAGAGATTCGACACATCTTGCCCCGCAATTAGAT
>JACPTH010000229.1:660-1402 GCA_016192885.1 bacterium
AGATATGCTCCTTTTGTCGGGCGATCTAGGCACCCGATGATATTCATTAAAGTTGATTTTCCGGAACCTGACGCGCCCATAATCGCCAGGAATTCACCGCTTGCGATTGAAATGTTAACCCCTCTTATCGCTCTTACGTCAACTCCATCCATGAAATACGTTTTATGAAGTTCGCGTATCTCAATTAAAGGGGAGGATTGATTCATTATGAAAGGGGATTAATGGCCCCTGCTACCCACACGAGCGGTGCGCCGCAAGGAACCGGGCATTGACCCTTGGGAACCTTTATCAGATTTTTCTCCCTTGCGTTCTCCCACGACAATCACTTGGCCTGGAGTTAAGCCTCCGCTTAAAATTTCAGAAAAAGAATTGTTTGACAAACCAATTTTTACCTCGATCGGTTTTATTTTTTCGGGGGGTTCCAGCAACCATACCAAGCTTGTATCCGAACCTTTTTTTTCAAGTTCGACCGATAGAGAATCTTCAATTTCTTTCGGAGGTTTGAAAAACATCGCCCTGGTGGGAATTCTAATTACGTTTTCCCTTTTCGCGACATGAATTTCCACATTCGCGGTCATGCCGGGCTTTAGAGCGAAGTCATCATTTTTTACGTTCACCATTACGGAGTAGTTAACAACATTTTGGGATATTGTAGGTTGAAGTCGTACCTGGCCGACTTTTCCGCGAAACCGTCTCTCTCTGAATGCATCCACCGTAAAGCTCACTTCTTGCCCTTCTTGGA
>JACPTH010000230.1 GCA_016192885.1 bacterium
AGAGTTATTTTCCGGATGTCAAAATACGCGGAATTCATGCGTATCTTGGAGAAACTTTTAAACCGTTACCCGCCGTGAAGAAAATTAATTGGCCCAACTGGGAGTTACAGGAATGTAAACCTTTGCATGTCGATTTGAACTCCGAATTGCTACAGCTTATAGAAACTTGTCGAAAAAAAATTCAAGCAAGGAAAAAAGGGCTCTTCCAAGAGGGATATGCCCCCTGTTCGGAATGTGGCGCCATTTTGGTCTCAGCGGGGGAGAGTTTCTGCTCGGTTTGTCTGTATCGCCATGAACGAGATAGGTTGTCTCGAATTAGAACGTTTTTAGATGAAACCCCTTGGTTATCGTTTTCTGAATTGCAAAATCTCGTTCCGGAAGCAAGTAAAATTGAATGGGATTTAATTCGCGGAGAACTTTTATCGGATACCCGAAATAGAATTCGAATTTTGAATGATTCTTTTAATGAGCCTGGTACCGAAGAAATTTTTTCTGAGATCAGAAAAGAGATCATTAGGGCGTTGATTATTAAAACGGGTCTTTCCCCTGATAAGATAGACCTAAATGAATGCATGCCTTTAGAATTTCTTGAGCCGGAATGGGTTAAAATTTTGAACCGCTTCCGAGAAGATAAATGCTCGTCAGTTTAGGAAAAAACGAGTTTATAGACATCAATCAGGTTGTCGCAATTTTTAATTTTGAGGCAATTGAATTTGAGAATAGAAAACCTTCAAAGAAAGCCCTAGGGCTTTCAAAAATCAGATCGGTAATTCTTACGCGCGATAACAAATTGTTGGGTTCAACTTTTTCGGCTGAGGTTCTTGCATCCAGAAGCTACCGAAAAATTTTTTCAAAGGTTTTTTTTTCTCGCGAATCAAAAAAATTATGTAGGCGAAAGAAACTCCATGGTTAAAAGGTTAGGTTCATGAATAATTTTTCAAACGATCATAATTCCTCGGTGGTGATGGAAATAGAAAACCCTTCCAAAAATGGAAATGGCCAAAATGGGAATGGCAAGCAATTTGTTGAAAATGGCGAATATTCCGCGAAGAACATTCAAGTTCTCGAAGGATTAGAGGCTGTTCGAAAGCGGCCCGCGATGTATATCGGCGGAACGGGCATTGACGGGTTGCACCATCTGGTTTACGAAGTTGTTGATAATAGTATTGATGAGGCATTGGCAGGGTATGCTACCGTTGTTAACGTAACTTTTCATGATGACGGATCGGTTTCAATATTAGATGACGGAAGAGGTATTCCGGTCGATATTCATGAGAAAAGCGGGAAGCCTGCTCTGGAAGTTCTTTTAACGATACTTCATTCAGGGGGAAAGTTCGATAAAAAGAGCTACAAGTATAGCGGAGGGCTTCACGGCGTCGGGATTTCCGTGGTGAATGCTCTTTCCGAATGGCTGGATGTCGTTGTGTGGAGAGACGGCTCAACTTTCCAGCAATCTTTTCGGCGCGGAGCCCCGGTTTCTCAAATGTCTGTCACTCAAGGGGCGGACCGCCAAGGCACCAAAGTACAATTCTTACCCGATCGCGAAATTTTTCCCGATATCGAGTTTAATTTTGACGTTCTGGCCAAAAGGTTACGGGAATTGGCCTTTCTTAACCCGGGTTTAAAAATCGTAATACGTCAGAAAAAAACTCAAAAGTGCCATTTGTTTGAGTATAAAGGCGGAATTGCGAGTTTCGTTGATTACTTGAACGAAACAAAATCCCCTTTATTTAAAGACGTGATTTTCTTTAAAAGGGAACGCGAGGGAGTTGAAGTCGAGGTCGCTCTTTCCTACAACGATGGATATAACGAGCAATTTTACTCTTTTGTAAACAACATAAACACCGTCGATGGTGGGACGCACGTCATAGGTTTTCGATCCGCGATTACGAAAGTATTTAACGATTATATTAAGAAAGATCCGTCAGTTCTAGGCAAGGAGAAAGGGAAAGAGGTGAAATTTTCCACGGACGACGTTCGAGAAGGTCTAATTGGAGTTCTCTCGATTAAAGTTCCCGAACCTCAATTTGAAGGGCAAACCAAAGGGAAATTGGGGAACCCTGAAGTACGCGGAATAGTTGACTCAGTTGTCACCGAAATCCTAACGGACTTTTTGGAAAAAAACCCGCTTGTCGCGCGTAATGTTCTTGATAAAGCTCTTAATTCAATGCGGGCCAGAATTGCGGCGCAAAAGGCGCGCGAATTGACTCGGCGGAAAAATGCGCTTGAAGATTGGTCAACCCTTCCCGGAAAGTTGGCCGATTGCTCCGAAAAAGACCCGTCTTTATGCGAGCTTTTTGTTGTGGAAGGTGATTCCGCCGGCGGTTCCGCGAAGCAGGGAAGGGATAGAAACACGCAAGCAATTCTTCCCCTTCGAGGAAAGATCCTTAATGTTGAAAAAACCCGGCTTGAAAGAGTCTTCGCGAATGAATCCATTCAAACGCTGGTAATGGCAATGGGAACCGGAATCGGAAAAGACGACTTTGATATTTCCAGGGCCAGATACCATAAATTAATTATCATGACTGATGCGGATGTTGACGGTTCGCATATTCGAACTCTTCTTTTAACGTTTTTTTACCGATATATGCCCGCTCTTATTGAAAAAGGGTATTTATACATTGCCCAGCCGCCTTTGTACAAGATCAAGAAAGGCAAATCCGAACAATATGCGTTTTCTGAAGACCAAATGAAAACGGTTCTTGAGTCCTTCGGAGGCAGCGAAGGGGTGGGGATTCAAAGATATAAAGGTTTAGGCGAGATGAACCCCGATCAACTTTGGGAAACAACTATGAATCCAAGCACCCGAGTGATAAAGAAAGTATGCGCCGTTGACCTTCCGGAAGTTGATCATATTTTTTCATTACTAATGGGTGACGCGGTTGAACCTCGCCGAGAATTTATCGTTCAATACGCAAAATCCGTCAAAAACTTAGATATTTGATTTCTCCAATAATTTTTCCTAAGGAAATTTCCCAATGGACATGAATCCCACCGAACCTAATCAACCTCCTCTTCCTCCACCAACCCCACCGTCGCGTATTTCCCCAATCAACATTGAGGCGGAAATGAAGGAGGCTTACATAGATTATGCGATGAGCGTCATAATTGGTAGGGCGCTTCCGGATGTTTGTGACGGCTTAAAACCCGTCCATCGCCGAATTCTCTACGCAATGTACGACCAAGGTTTTACCAGCAAGAAACCTCATGTAAAATGCGCCAGAACCGTCGGTGAAGTTCTTGGAAAATACCATCCGCATGGTGATGCCGCAGTCTACGATACTATGGTTCGGATGGCTCAGGAGTTTACTCTTAGATATCCTCTAATTGATGGGCATGGAAATTTCGGTTCGATAGATGGCGATTCTCCCGCCGCCATGAGATATACCGAAGCCCGTTTATCCAGTCTTGCGGAAGAAATGTTGAAAGATCTTGAGATGGAAACCGTGGACTGGGTTCCGAATTTTGACGAATCGCTCATGGAACCAAAAGTTCTGCCATGCAAGTTTCCGAACCTTTTGGTTAATGGTTCCTCTGGTATTGCCGTCGCCATGGCGACGAACATTCCTCCCCACCATCTTGGAGAAATAATTTCCGGAGTTCTTAAAGTAATTGAAAACCCGGAAGTAAGCATTGAGGAAATCATGAATGAAGTCCCCGGCCCTGATTTCCCTACCGGCGGAATCATAATGGGCCGCGAAGGGATCGATTCAGCTTATCGTACGGGGCGCGGTAGCATCGTGGTAAAAGCTTGTACAAAAATTGAAACATTTGGGAAGGGACGCGATCGAATTGTCGTAACCGAGCTTCCCTATCAAGTAAATAAAGCAAAGCTTATCATTCAAATTGCCGACTTGGTCAAGGAAAAAAAGATAGACGGTATAACCGACCTTCGAGATGAATCCAACCGCGAAGGAATGCGAGTTTGCATTGAGCTTCGTAAAGGGGTGAACACCGAGGTCATTTTAAATCAACTATTTCAACGAACTCCGATGCGATCCTCGTTTGGGGTCATAATGTTGGTTTTAGTTGATAGCCGCCCTCGGGTTTTAGATTTGAAGAGCTTAATGGTTCATTACGCTGACCATTGTAGAAATATTATTAGACGGCGAACTTCCTTTCAATTAAAAAAGGCGGAAGAACGATCCCATATTTTAGAGGGTTTGACCATCGCTCTTGATCATTTAGATGCTGTTATTATTATGATCCGAGAAGCTAAAAGCCCGGCGGAGGCAAAAGGTTCTCTTGTCGCTAACTTTATGCTTTCCGAAATTCAGGCCCAAGCTATTCTTGATATGCGTTTGCAAAGGTTAACCGGCCTTGAACGCGAGAAGATCGTCCAAGAATATCATGAATCGTTGGCTTTGATAGCCCGCTTAAAGGATATTTTGGCATCAGACTTAAAGATTCGCGAAATTGTTAGAGGAGAGTTGCTTGAAATAAAAGAAAAATTTTCCGATGAACGACGAACCCAGATTAGCGAATTTGGGGTTGAGCAACTTGATGCTGAAGACCTTATGCAGGAAACCGACATTCTTATTACGGTTACTCAAAATGGATATATTAAAAGGGTTTTGCCAGACGTTTTTCGGCAGCAAAAGCGCGGAACCAAGGGAAGTTTTGGAATGGGAGTGAAAGAAGATGACGTCATAGAACATGTGTTCTTGGCTTCGACTCATTCTTTCCTTTTAGTATTTACATCTTGCGGTAGAGTTCATTGGATAAAAGGTTATAAGATTCCTGAAGGGGGAAAGCAAGCTTCCGGAAGAGCGATAGTTAATCTATTGAATCTTTCCGAAAATGAGAAAATTACCGCTTTTCTGCCGATAAGAACGTTTGATTCTGAAAGAAAAGTCTTGATGGCTACAAAAAAGGGAATTGTTAAAACGGTTGAACTATCATCGTTTTCAAGACCTAGTTCGAAAAGTATTAAAGCAATAAAACTTGACGAAGGGGATGAACTTGTCGCCGTTAAAACAATTAGAGGAGGCGAACACGTTGTTATCGCCACAAGGAAGGGGTTTGCCCTTCGCTTTCCCGAAAGCTTGATTCGAGTTATGGGGCGTTCAGCTCATGGAGTAAAAGGTATAAGGTTCCGCGATGACGATGACGTGGTGATCGGAATGGAAGTTTTTTCGCCATCGACAAAACCTTTACCACAGCCTTCTCAAATTGTTATTCCTCCTCCTTCGGAAACAACCCAAATCCCTGCGCCTCCGGAATCGGAACCGGAGTTGGAAGACGAGGAAATTGAAAAAGAAGAAGGGGTCGAAGAAGTTCCGCCGGTTCCTTACATTCAATTTGATGGGGTGCTTCTTACGGTGACTGAATGCGGGTTCGGAAGGCAAACTGACGTTAACAAGTATCGTGTTACCGGTCGAGGTGGGAAAGGCGTAAAAAATATGGGTTCCTGGGAAAAAACAGGAGATGTTATTGCCATTAAGCGAATGTTTGAAGACGATGAATTGGTAATGATAACTAGAAGCGGCAAGGTTGTTAGAGTTGATTCCGGAACCATTAGAACGACTTTAAGCCGTAGGGCTTCTGGAGTAAAGCTTATTTCATTATCCGAAAACGACAGCCTTATTTCAGTCGCTAGAATCCCGGCGAGCGAGGAAAAAGTAGACTGACGCGTTATTATACCGAACACACGAAATTATTTCGTATGGTTTTCTCGTAGGGGCTTGATTCATCAAGCCCGGTGAGGCGCATGAGTTAAATATGATTGGTGTTATTTAATGCCAAACGAGCAGGCGATTCCCAAGAAAAAGCGAATTCGTTTCTCCAGTGAAATCATGTTTATTGTATCTGTGGTTTTTTGCGTTTGCCTATCCGTAATTTACTTGTCACGATACAATGCCGTTCAAAACCTTTTAAATAAAGAATCGGAGCTTGCAAAGCAGATTGATGAATTGGAAAGAGAAAATAGAAAGTTAAAAAAAGACCTTCAGCTTTTATCAACTCCGGAAGGTATTGAGCGGTTGGCGCGCGAACGTTTGGGGCTGGTAAAGCCTGATGAAATCGTAGTTATTCCGATTTCGACCCCTTCAAATCCGGCGATTTTCGGGGAGAAACGCTAATCGCTCAATTGCGTAGGATGCGGCTTGCCGCATCAAACAATCAAATGAGAATTAAACGACCCGCCGTATAACCCCCTTTGAAAAATTGCGATTTTATTAAATCTTCTAATTCTTAACCACTCTCCAATCATTCTGACTAATGGTTACCTATTTTGTCATTTAAAGATAGCATAGTGAGAATTACCGCGGGTTTTACTTATCGCTTGATTTTGATATTGGGCTGTGATAAGTTTTATGTGGATTATACGGAGGAATGGCCGAGCGGTCTATGGCACCGGTCTTGAAAACCGGAGATCGAAAGGTCCGTGGGTTCGAATCCTACTTCCTCCGCCAAAGTTGGGAGAGGTGGCCGAGCTGGCTTAAGGCAACGGTTTGCTAAACCGTCGTAGGGTCATAAGCTCTACCGGGGGTTCGAATCCCCCCTTCTCCGCCGTCTTTTGCGCCTGTAGCTCAGTTTGGATAGAGCATCAGATTGCGGATCTGGTGGCCAGAGGTTCGAGTCCTCTCAGGCGCGCCGGTTGTAAGGAGAGATGGCTGAGTTGGTCGAAAGCGCTCGACTCGAAATCGAGTAGGCGAGTTGATAGCTTGCCTCGAGAGTTCGAATCTCTCTCTCTCCGATTTTGTTTGGAAAGGTGGCTGAGTTGGTCTAAGGCACACGCCTGGAGAGCGTGAGTGGGGGATGACTCCACCGCGGGTTCGAATCCCGCCCTTTCCGTTTTAATCGTGCTAGATGGAGGGCTCGGGGTCCTCTAAAAACCGCAAATCCCCGTGATGGCGGGTTGAATTCCCACCAGCGGGCCTAGGTTGGTGAAACCGGCAGGTTTTCAAAGTTATGAAAGACGGGTCCCGTACGGCGAAAGTCCGTGAACCCCGCCAGGATCGGAAGGTAGCAACGGTAAACGTTCGCTTTCGGGTGATGCGGGAGTGCCTGTCCGGAGCAGAGAATGCTTGAGATGGGTTATTGACCAAGGTTCAAAGGTGGGTGCACGATTTTTTTAGAAACCCTTCACTCAGAAGGAGTTTTTACGAAATTGTAAACCTAGATTATCGAGTGTTTAAAAATCAACTGCTACCTGCTGAAGCCGATGGTTTTTCTCCCATTCACTAATTCCTAACCACTCTCCAATCATTCTAACTGCTGAATTATAGCCCTCTGACCGATTACCGTTTTTTTAAAAAGTCCTTTTGGAGAAAAGTATGCTTGAACCTGCAAGAAAAAACCTCTACAGAAAATATCGCCCGCAATCTTTTGCCGAATTACTGGGCCAGGAGCACATAGCAAAAACATTACAAATGGCTGTCGCCCAGAGCAAAGTTTCGCATGCCTATCTCTTTTCCGGGCCTCGTGGAACGGGAAAAACCTCTGCAGCACGCCTTTTGGCAAAAATTTTAAATTGTCGAGCTCCCAGAGCGGATCTGGGAAAAAGTTATGACGCTTGCCGTAAATGCGATATTTGTCTTCGCATTGAAGATCAGAATTTTATGGATATCATTGAAATCGATGCGGCGAGCAATAATGGGGTTGATGATATTCGAGAAATGAGAGAGAAAGTTAAATTTGTTCCAATCGAGGGAAAATTCAAAATTTACATCATTGACGAAGTCCACATGCTATCTCAGGCGGCATTTAACGCTTTTTTGAAGACCCTCGAAGAACCTCCCCCTCGGGTCGTCTTCGTTTTAGCAACGACAGATCCTCAAAAGGTCCCTTCAACGATTGTTTCGCGTTGTCAGCATTTTGATTTTTTTTCAATTTCTCGAATGGTAATGGCGAGAAAAATTTCGGAGATTGTCTTAAAGGAACGTTCAGAAGACCCTGAGAATTTTCCTGAAGTATCCGGGGAGGTTATTAATTTGATTTCCCAATTTGCGGAAGGAGGTTTTCGCGATGCTTTGAGCCTTCTAGACCAGATTACTTCAGCGCACCTAGGCGGGAAAGTGACCGTAGAAGAAGTTCTAGAACAAACCAGGCGGTTAGGACATCAAGTTTTAAAAGAAATTTGTCAATCGCTTTTTTCCAAAGATTCGGCAGGGGTCTTGACTAAAATCAATGATTTGTTTTATCGAGGATATGACATAGGAGCCCTCGGAAAAGATTTATTAGAGTATTTGCGTCAGTGTCTGATGCTTAAAATCGATGAAACCGCAGGGCAAATTCTTGAAATTCCAAACGAACAGGCTAAGGAAATTTCCTTGCAGGTACAAAATATTCCTTTGGAATTTTTAATGGCCTTGGTTCTAAAATTGGAAAGAGCATTATCGAATTTACGTAATTCCGCTCATCCAAGGCTTCTTTTGGAGGTTGAGCTTGTAAGAATCGCCCAAAGGGAAATCTCCATAGGTTTGGAAGGGGTTGAGAGACGAATAGGGCAAATTGAAGAGAGGCTTAAAACCAATTTGGTAAAAATGACCCCCACGGGCAGAGAGAAAAAAGCCGTTGCTCCTGCACCCAATCCTTCTCATGACTTTGAGTCTCCCAAAGAAGCGCTCCCAACTTCGAAACCCAGAGATGATTTGAACGATCGTTGGAAGCAATTTCAAAAGAAGCTTTCCCAAAAGCAAAAAATCATCGGGATTTATTTTCAAAACTCCATACCTCAATCGTTAAAAAATGATTTACTCGCTGTCTTTCTTGAAAGTGATTTTAGCCTCAAAATGTGCAATGAACAACGCACGATGGAGATAGTTCTTCCGCTAATTAAAGAAATTTTTGGGGAAAAAATCCAGCTTTGCCTTGAAAGCATTACAAAAACTGAGACATCCGTAAGAGAACCCCCGCTTGGTGATGGTGAAAATGTGGAAAAAAAAACGACCCTTCAAACAGCCGAGAGTATTCTTCGAATAGATCGAGCAACAAAAGAAAAGTTTTATGCTCGACCGCAAATTTCAGATGCGTTGTCGGTTTTTGGAGGGGAGATTATTAAGATTGTCGAGACCTAATTATCAAAATTTTGATAAAGTTTCTTATCGAGGGCACCTTTTTTAATCAAAAATTGTCTTGAAACTTAGATGTAGACAAACTTTGATTTTCGCTTTTTCCCGCAATTTCCACAAAAAATGCATTATCAATTTGTACGCAATTAATTGTGGACACTGTGGATAACCTTGGGGATAAGCTTTAAGAGCGAAACAGTGGATGTGGATAAAATATTGTTTCGTGCCCTCTTGACAAAGTTAGAAAGCCACTTTGTGAACTTTTTTCGCAAAAAGCTATCAGCGTAATTAACAAAAGAGGCAAAATACGGCGCTTGGTGAGGATATTTCAAGCATTTCGTAGGATGCGTTTATTGAATCAATTCAGCAGCCTGTTCCTTTATGCTCTTTGCGATCTTTGTGGCTCATTTTTTTAGTATTGTTCCGACAGGGGCCTTTTTTTCATTGCTATTATCCTCTGAATTTGAGTAAACTGCACCAATTTCAGAAAAAGAACTAAAGGGAGATGCATATGCGGAACATAACTATTATGCTTATTTCATGCTTTTTGGGGTTGCTTTCCGTAATTGGATGTGGCGCCGGAGGAGCGGCGTTAGAGTTTTTAAAAAAAGGTGAGACTAGTCTGGCGGCAAAGGATTATGGCAAGGTTATGGAACATTTTGGACAAGCCTTTAAATGCGGCGGATTAAGCGAATCACAAAAAACTTCTCTTGATAAGGGCTATTTTGAGGCTTATCTTCATGAGGTCAAAGGGTCATTTATCTTTATTGCCTTAGGATACGATGCTTTCCAAAATGGAATAAACTCACCCTCTGACAACGTTTTGGTTGAAGCTCGCAGCAACGTTCCGGTCCTTGAGAAACTGCTGGATACGTTGAAAACCCAGGCAGCTCAAGTCAAAATCCCGGAATACCAAGAAATTCATGGCCGCTTATTGCAAGCCACGGACTTTTTACGCCAAGCACATGCGGAGGTTTTAGCCATCGACAAACGAGGACAACGTGATTTGGCCCCGGCAGCCAAGTTGATGGGCGACGGAGTCTCGCACTTTAACGCCTACAACACCTTCATGGAACAAAAGGCAAAGCAACACGGATTTGATTTGTCAAAGATTATGGAACCCTAGAGGAATAGTAACATCATCCCGCTTGATGGAACCATTAACAGACAGCCAAGGGTGAAAGTTGGTCGTAAGGCCCTAAGCGTGGGTGGGAGTTCCTCTTGAAAGTAAGGCTGCAGCCCTTTCCATTCTAGATCTAGCCTAGTTTTTTATTTCTTGATTGATTATTCCCATGGGCTAAATTATACTTCCTTTAGAGTCGGATTTTGAGGTAATGCGGTTTTGAAAATAGTCCTGTTAAATTCCCTCAAAAAAACTTCGGAAATCCCCTTGAATGAAACTTGGGAAGCCGAGACGTTTCAATTTCTCAATGATTTGCCGGGGTTTTTGGGAGTTGCAATTAGAAATCGCCAAGCTTTTCCGTATGGAGAGTTTAAGTTTTGCTTGAATTATCCATTTGATTCGCAGACCTTTCTTGAATTGGTCAATCGCTCTGATAAATTTAAGAGTTTTTTAGATGGGGAGGCATCTTCTGAAGAGCTTTTCAATGCATATTTATCCGATGGTAGAAAAACGTTAGTTATTTTTTCCCCGTTGATAAAAGAAGATATCTATTTGGGAGAGGTTATCCTGGTTTTACGTCCTCTTGAAATTCCAGCTTTTCAAGAGATGAGTTTATTCCTAGATTTGTTTTCGCAAATAGTCGTTGGAAAAATTCAAACAAAATCTAGACGAATGTTTAAGCGAAAACCCGTTGAAGAATTTAGAGATCTTGATTTTATCATTGGCCTACACCGAAAATGGACTCAATCTGAAACAACTTTTTCCGGAGACATGAAAGATATCCTCGATTTGTGGTTTAATGAAGACGTTTCATATTTGAGTCACTTTCTCTCAGGTCTTCAGAGGCAGTTTGACCTTGAGACAGTGTTTGCGATTCAAAAGGTTCCACTTTCTCAAACCCATTTGGTGGTTAATTCATATGTGGATTCTTGTGAAAGCCTATCTAATGTAATTAAAGACTCTCTTGAAGATTTTTTGGCTCATGAATCCTTCGGAACGCTTTCCACCATCAGGGTAAAAGTTCAAAAAACCCTTTTTTTCCCTACCCCTGAACCATTCTCTTCATGTCTTTCTTTTATTTGCGAAGCGGGGGGAACCCATTTTGGAATGCTTGGGATTTTTATCCGAAAAGATGCGGATTTTCACCATGTTTCAAAGGTAATTACGGTTTTAACGAATCATCTTGCCTTTCGATTTGCCCACCTTTTTCAACTTCGCAGGCAAGAAGTTCGGCGAATTTTTTTCCAAAAAATTTCTTCCGTTGGAAGTAAAATCGCCTTTTCGGTTGAAATTGAACCGATCATTGAAATGCTTGTTCAAGCGCTTGGTTCACTGTTTGGCATTCACGCCGGCGCCATTTGTTTGATTCATCCTGGGAGTGCTGAAATTGAAAAAACTCATGTTTTTGGGAATCCCCCGGAGGGTTTTAATCTCCAAATTTCGTCTGACTCAATGGGGGAATTACGCAAAAACGTTTTTGGTTCCCGGATTTACAAAACCCCCGGATATTTTGGAAATACCGTTCGATGTATTGTTCCCTTTCAACCCATCTATCAATCGAAGGAAGATCTAAAAGATCCGATTTTTGACAAATCAATTGGAAGCTTATTGGTATTTGAATCCCCGGTAAACACGCCCCTGGATGATGAAGCATTTGATATGTTGATGATTCTTCTTAACAACGTGTGCGGCGCATTGCTTTCGGCCTGGAATTATCAAGAAAAAATTGATACGATTCGTTCCCTTGAGAGTTTGATAAACAAACTTTCCGATAAAAAGACGATGTTGGACGAAATGATGGGAATTATTCAACGTTTTTTAATGGTAAAATGTTGCTCCCTTCTTACCCTTTTACCGGATAGCTCTTCTTTGGTTCTTGAGCAGAGCGAGGGGTTGCCGCTTGATTCCGGCGAGAGCTTCAAGATCAAGGTAGGCGAAGAAATTTCAGGCTATGTTGCATTAAAAGGGGAAACTCTGAGAATCGAATCAGTTGAGGATGATCCGCGGTTTAAAAACTGCGTTAAAGAAAATTTTTTCAAGGGACCGTTGTTGTCGGTTCCCTTGATAAGTCTGGCTCGTTCAGCCCACTCGCGGGTTGTCGGAGTCATAAATGTCAATCACAAATTGAACGGATTGCCATTTTCCAAACAAGACCAGATTTTGTTGGAAACTATCGCTCATATTCCGGCGGTTGCTCTTGATAACATGCAATTGTCCGTTGCGAAGCGCGACCAGGAGTTGCTTACGGTTCAGCTGAATGCCGCAAAGGAAATTCAAGCCGGGTTCCTCCCAAAGTCTTTTAAGAATCTCCCTTCAAGCGTAAGTATTTATGGAAAAAGTGAGCCTGCCCGGCGAGTTGGCGGAGATTTTTTTGACGTTAATCTTCTTTCAGACGGTGATTTGCTTTTATCTATCGGCGACGTTTCCGGGAAAGACATGCCTGCAGCTCTTTTGATGGCCGCGACCCTGACTTTTCAAAGGACCGTTGCGCAAGATACGGTGGACCTTGTGGAAATCCTTGGCAAGATGAATAAAAATTTAAGAAAGGTGATTGACGATTACCATTTTGTCACATTGATGCTTGTGAAAATCAATCCAAATACCGGCGAGGCGACCATGGCTTCCGCGGGCCATGGCCCTCTTCTTGCCGTTTTGAATGGCAATCTCACTGAGATACCTTCTCCAAGCGGCTCTCCGTTAGGGGTTTGGGAAAGCGAGTCAAGTCGCTTTAAAGCGGTTTCCTTTCATCTTTCAGAGAATGATGTACTTTTGTTTTTTACGGATGGTTTAGCCGATCAAAAAAGATCGGATGAAGAAATGTTTGGATATGAACGAATAAAAGATCTTCTTTTTTCGTCGCGTTATGAAAGAACGCAACAAATTGTTGACCTATTTTTTGGGGCTTCAAATGAGTGGCGCTCAAAAAATGATTTGAGCGATGACCTTACGATAATGGCCTTGAAGTTTTTGGGAAACGAATCGATCGCTTCCAAGCAAAATGAATTTGGATCAGCCCCCTTATCGTAAACCGGAAAAAATCGACCGGAAAAAACTGATTAAGGCTGGGTCTTCCACCGTCGATGGAGCCAGAACCATTGCTCCGGGCGATTTCGAATCCATTCTTCAAGAATACTCGTATAAGCTTGGGTTATCGCCCTTGCGCCCTCAATTCCTGGAAGAAATTCTGAGGGAAAGATGGGGGGGCGAATTTCCAACAGATGGGGTTGTTTCTCCTTAACGTGTATCACAACCGGTAGAATTGCCGCTCCCGTCTTTTGAGCGATAATGGCCGGGCCCGGCGGGGCGGAAGCAAAGCCTTCAAAAAAACGTACAAAAATCCCCTCCTTTCCGGAATCTTGATCGCTCATTAGGGCTAAAAAGTTGCCCTGATGTAAGGTTTTTAGAATTTTTCGCATTCCAAATCCGGAGTCAGTCGTGAAACAACCATGAGAATTTCTCATAAATTCCATCCAGGAATCAACATAAACATTTTTCTGTCTGCGAACTACAATCGTTACGGGAAAGCCTTTTTCGCACAACCAAGGCGGAATTAACTCCCAAGGCCCATAATGGCAGGAAATCAGAATTACTCCTCGGTTCTTTGCAACAGCTCCAAGCAGGTTTTCGAACCCCTCCGCTCGAATTCGCCCTAGTAACCGGTCCTTCCCGATATATGGGAGGGTCGCCATTTCAAGGGAGTTTTCAAAAAACGCTTGGTAAACCTTTCCGCTCAATTCGCATGCGGAAACAAATGATAACTTTAAATGCCTCGGAAGCATTGCACGAACATGCCCGCGCCGAATTCCTAAAATGTCATGCGCCAAAATTGCCAGAATTTTGGCGGCTCTATGCCTCCGCGAAGGGGAAAGATTTACGAAAGCTTTTGCAAGGGTATCCAAAAGGATCGCTTCCGCGCGTGAAAAAAAATCAAGAATTCCCATCAACCGTTTTCGGTTATTTCCTGGTATTCGCTTTTAGATGTGATCGAGCTTCTATTCAGTTTCATGAGCGCGGCATAAAAGGCGAAAGAAAGAACAAGCCCGATTGTCCAGGAATTTTCTTGAATGTTTCTTCCTGATATTCCCAAATCGAATTTGAGGGTGAGAATGAAAGGAATTACCGAGAGGAAGTATGCAATAAATGCTATCCAATTAATTCCGTAACGAAAATTGTATTTTCCTGTATTTGGAATATATAGATCTTTTAAATTCAATCTCTGCCTGTGAATGAAATAATAATCCGCCAAATACAAACCGGCAAGAGGCCCAAGAAATGAACCGTAAGTTCCGAGCCAGCCGAAAATATAACCTGACGGCTCTGAAAGTAGTTTCCATGGTTGAATCAAGAAGCCGATAATGCCGGTTATGATCGCCCCAATGCGATAGGAAATAATGCGTGGAGCAAGGTTGGAGAAGGCATTGGCGGGGGCAACGACATTTGCTGCGATGTTCGTGGTAATGGTCGCCAGAAAAATTGCGAACCCCCCGATAATAGAAAGAATGGGAGAGTTGAACCGGGCTAATAATTCGGACGGGTCCCAAATTGCTTGGCCGAAAACGACGATCGAACCGAGAGTCCCGCAAACACCGACGAACGCATAGAATCCCATTGTGGCGGGCAGACCAATTACTTGCCCCAATACTTGGTCCCGTTGGCTTTTTGCATAGCGCGAAAAATCCGGAATATTTAGCGCTAGGGTCGCCCAAAATGAAATCATCCCATTCAGAGAAGGAAGAAAGATTCTGACAAATGTGATCCCTCCGAGAAATTCATTGGGTCTGTCGGTCGCCTTAAACAATTCCCAAATCCCACCCGCGACATAAAACGCCCATAAAATCAAGATTCCACCAATGCCGATAAGAATCGGAGCGCCCCATGTCTCCATCCATTTTATCGACTCCGCCCCTTTATAACCGATCCATACGTTGATAATCCAGAATATCAAAAATGAAAAAACCATTCCCAGGGAAATGACGTACCTTTTGCTTTCTGAAAATTTCGCTTGGAAAGTCATTGAATCATTTATCGCGGTTTCGAGCTCGGCCTCTTTTTTAGCAAGGTCATCACCCTTGGCAGCCTGAAGTTTTGCAATTTCTTGTTTTAAATTTTTTACCGCGTTCTTCGATTTCAACAAAGCTTTGTAAGCCGTTGAAACCTCCGCAATAGCGCGATCGGTCTCTTTATTTGGGTCGAAAACATATACCCATTGCTTATCTAAGTCGTTCCAAAAGTCAAAACTTTGGGTCAGCGCGACGTTTAAAAATTGCCCCCCTATCCAGCACTGAATTCCAAACCAACCGCAAGCTACGCCGGCTCGTAACAATGCCGGAAGATGCGCTCCCCTTGAGCCGAAACTTGCCCGACAAAAAATCGGATACGGAATGCCATATTTCGTTCCGGCGAAAGCGATCATCGCCATTGGAATAAGTACTATCGCGTTGCCAAGGAAAACCGTCATAATCGCCTGCCACCAATTCATACCTGAATTGATCAAACCGGATGCAAGGGTATATGTTGGGACGCAAACGGCCATTCCTATCCATAAAGAGGCGAAATGCCGGACGTTCCAGGTCCTTTGGGATATGGGAACGGGCTTTAAATCCTCGTTAAAGAGCGGGCTCTCTTTTAATGATTCAATCGTCTCGGTTGTCAGTTCAACTAGCGTTCCGGCCTCTCTCTGTACCTTCACTAATCCCTCGCTCTTTCAATAATAAATTTAACTGACCGAGTATAAAAAAATGAGCTGAATATGTCAACGATAAGCAGGGGATTGTAAAAGCATGAATCTTGACATTGCGATCAAATTCATTTAGTTTATGTTTCAATTATTAAATGATAAAATATTAATTTGAACGGTTTTACATCCCCCAAAAATGTTGGGTTTTCTCCCGAGAGCGGTGAAAAAAAGGCGAAAATTACCTTGACTGCCAAATCAACCCGTTTCTTTTTTTGCGGGGCGTTGATTTTTGCATCGATAAATGCCTGCGCACCATATCTTTTTTCAGAGGAAGCGCCCGCGACTTTTAGTCTCAAGGCTTGTCTTGAATACGGGCTTTCCAAGCATCCAAACCTCCAACAAGCCGACGGTGCACTTAAATCCGCTGAGGCGAAGATTGGGCAAATTCGCTCAGGAATGGGAACCAAAGTTAATTTGCAATCTTCCTTTAATCGTCAAAGACAAGAACGCAGAAGGGTTTTGACAACCTCGAGGATTTCCCTTTCTTCCGACGATTTAATCGACAGTTCAAGTAATTCGCTTACCGTAAAAAAACTACTAATGGATAGCGGGAAAACAAATGAGCGCGTAAAAAGCGGCCAGCTTTCCCTTAAAGCCGCGCGGTATGATAAATTGTGGCAGGAAGTATTGGTAGCCTCAGACATCAAGGCGGCTTATTTCAAAGCTCTTCAGGCAAAAGCGCTAATCGCCGTTCAAGAAGACGCTCTTAGCAGATATCAAGTCCATCTTGATAAAGTTCGCAGCTTTGTTGAAATCGGCGTCCGACCTCCTTACGATATTACCAAAGCGGAAGTTGATGTCGCTAATTCGCAGGTCGCATTAATAAAAGCTGAGAGCGACTTTCGTGTAGCTTTATCTGTTTTAGCAAAAACAACCGGCATCGATCGGGAAATAGCCGTTGAAAGTACAATCAAAAACGAGAAGCCCGGGTTCCCAATAATAGATAAAGAAACCCTTTTGTCCGAAACCCTGCAACGGTTTGATCTTTCAGCCGCATCTTGCCGTGCGATTTCCACCGAGCACCAAATTGGCGAGGCAAGGAAAGGTTTGTCCCCGACCCTTTCGGGCGGAGCGGGTTACGATTGGTCGGGTTCGGTTACCCCCATGGACCGTTCATGGAATATGAACCTAAGCATTTCGGTTCCTTTTCTTGACGGACGTTTAACAAAATTTCAGATACGAGACGCGGAAGGGATCTTTCAGTCAAATCAGGCTAAAGTACAACAATTAAAATTGGCCGCCAAATCCGATCTCGAAGTTGCAATCAGCGGGGTAATAGATTCCTTTAAACGCCTTGACGCGACTGAGATTCTTTTGCGACAGACAAGCGAGACATTAAAATTGGCGGAAGGGAGATACGACGCAGGGGTGGGTTCTCCTATAGAAATAACCGATGCGAGAACTTCATATTCCGGCGCGCAGGGCAGTTTTATTACCGCATTTTATGATAGTTTGATTTCCCTCACCAAGCTTGATGCGGCCCGAGGAAAGTTGCCCGAGGAAATTAATTTTGAATTCTAACATTCCTAGAAGGATGCATACATGAGACACTATTGCCTTTGGCCTTTTATTCTTTTTTCCATCGGTATTGTGGGCGGAGGCTGGTTTTACTACAATAAAAAAAATGCGAAAAATGAATGGCTTATCGACCGGGTTGATGAAGGAAACATTAGGCAATCCATTTCGGCTACCGGTTCTTTAGGAGCTTTGATTACGGTCGAGGTGGGCTGTCAGATTAGCGGAATCATCGCTTCCATCAGCGCAGATTTTAACGATTCGGTGAAAGAGGGACAACTTATCGCTCAGATTGACCCATCCACCTTCGAAGCGCAGGTACAGCAGGCATCAGCTAACTTGGAAAATTCCAAGGCGGGAGAACGCAACGTTGCCGCTCAAATTCAAAATCTGAAAGGAAATCTTCTTACCGCTAAAGCCGACCAAAAAGTTACCGAAGCGAATTTGAAGAAATCCCAGGTTGCCCTTGAAGACGCTTTGCGGAATCTAAAAAGAATGAGCGAATTGTTTTCAAAAAAATTAATTTCGACGTCGGAAAAAGATTCCGCGCAAAGCGGCGCGGATTCGGCAAAAGCCGCCGTTGAGGCCTCTAATGCTCAGATTGAAGCGAGCAAAGCTAAAT
>JACPTH010000159.1 GCA_016192885.1 bacterium
ATGCATGGAGGGACCCATTCCTGGTTTGTCGTTGCCCCAAAAATGGCGACCGCGCCCGCGGGTTTGTCAACATTTCCCGCTTTCAGCCAAGCTTCACAAAAACACTCACCGGTAACAAAATTACCGTTTACGCAAGCGACGCTCCAAATTATTGGAAGCTTCCAACCATTCACGAGTTTCCCGCAATCAACATTGTTGAACCCGGTGGTTCCCCAGCTTGTGTTGCTACCGTGGCCGATGTAATTTACAAGGCTGCGGCCGCTGTTTAAGCCGTCAAAAATCATGGCCTTAGTCGCTTTAGGGTCGTAAATCTGATCGACCGAAGTAATCTGCCACTTCAAGAGCGCGTCCCGAAGCCAATCAGCTCGAACCGCGTCGGTAGGATTTCCTTGATTACTGGCGATTCCCATTGACTTTCTATACCATGCCGCATCCGCGCCCGTGGATGGGAACTGCTCATAATTTAGGACTTTGGCGACCTGGTATGAAACCTGGGTCGGGGTTGTCGCCGACAATCGGCTGATGATGCAATCCGGAACATGGTCATCGCCTGCAAGTTTCGTATAACATGGGTCAGAATCGGCATTTTCACGAACGCCCTTTAAGGTTGGGACTTGCGGAGCATCCCCAACGATAAGAATATGCGTTAAGTTACCTTTGGCATATTCTTTTTGGACAAATTCTTTGATTTCAGCGGCAGTTTTCCCTGCTTCGCTTGACTTCGCGAAAGTAACTTCGATTCCGCATTTCTTTTTCCAGGCGATAAAAGGAACCATTGCTTCCGCAAAATCATCGAAGCAAATTATCAGAAGACGGCCATTTTCTTGGAGCTTTGGAAGGTCTTTTGTCAAGGGTTTATAATTGATGAAAGCCTGCTTGTAATATGGTTCAAAAACCCTGCTAATCCGAATCGGAGTTTCGATGATATTTCGGTTGTCTCGCCCGTCACCTTGGATGGAGACCTTAAAACGTCTGTGAATCTTCAATAAGTTTTTAACCGGATTATACTGAATTGGGTTAACCAAAAGCCGAACTCCGCGAACATCTCGGAATCGAAAAGGCGCTTCAATTGTCGCTAATTTGTCGCTAGATGGATACCATTTATTTTCGGAATAAGCGGGGCCAAAAACAAAGGGAACGTTAATAGGGTCGATATCACGAGTAAAGTTGCCCCTGCTTGGAACCACAGGAACATCAAGGCGGATAACTTCTGACTGAATCGAAGAAATTTTTACTTTGGGTTTTTTGATCGGGTCAACCATTACAAGAGCTGAGAAAAAGGGCAACTCAGGGGAATTCTTTTCAAACGATTGAGCCCCGCCGGTAAGAGAAACTTTCATCGCTTGGCGGCCGGCGACATCAATCTTGGAAAATTCCACGTCCGGTGAATTTATTTCCAGTTCGGTGTCATTCCCCTTTGTGGTAGCCAGGGAAATGCCATTTGCGGCTAAGGCCGCGGACGTACAACAAACCAAGGCCAACAAGAACAATACTCTAATACGACTCACTCAAGTATCCTCCTTAAAAAATTGGGTTTCTAATTATACAAGGTGGGTATGGAAGTTGCCAACAAAAAAAAATAGAATTCGATTTATTTTAGGGGCTCCATTTTACTTTGACTTAATACCGGTTCAATTTTAAACGCTTCGATCGAACAGGTTTTATCCTCGACGAAAATTACTTCACGATTGGCGCGAGCAGCAAGTTCCTTTAATCTGAATTCCTCGTCTTCCTTGAAAAAAAATACGACCTCGGGATGTCCGGTAACAATGATTTTTTCGGTATCAAATCTTTTGGCGTCTTCCAAAACCGTCTTCCTTATACGATTAGCTATTGTCGAAACCGAGAGGGTCACTCCATCGCCCCCGCATCGCGGACACTCCGATTTTAAAATCTCTTCAATACTATGCGAGGTTCGACGCCGAGTCATTTGAACCAATCCTAATTCTGAGATATCAAGAATATGAGGGCGGTTTCGATCTCCTTTGAAAGCTTCTCGCAAAGATTTAACGACTTGGTCTCTGTGTTTGGGGTTTTCCATATCAATAAAATCTATGACAATCACCCCCGCTAAATTTCGTATCCGTACTTGGCGGGCAATTTCCTTTGCCGCCTCCATGTTAACTCGAAAAACCGTTTCTTCAAGACCTGAGCCGCCGCTAAACCTGCCTGAATTTACATCAATCGAAACCAAAGCTTCGGTTCGCTCAAGAAAAATATACCCTCCCGATTTTAACCAAAGTTTTTTTTGAAGCGCATTTTTTATTTCATTTTCGATTCCGAATTTCTCGAAAAGAGGAACATCGCCTTCGTACAATTCCATTGAGGCTCTTTGAAGAGGGGAAAGAAAATCGCAAACTTCCAAAATGGATTTATACTCTTCAGCCGAATCGATTACAAACTTCGAAACATCATCCGTAAAAAAATCACGTACTAGTTTCATCGGAAGCGAAAGGTCTTGGTGAATAAGGGAAAATAGGGGCATCGACTTCGCCTTTTCCTCGATTTTCCTCCACAATTTGAGAAGAAACTTAAGATCGGAGTTCAATTCTCGCTCTTCCACGCCCTCCGCGGCTGTCCTAAGAATTATTCCCATCCCCTTTGGACATACTTTTCGCCCGATGCTTCTTAACCTTTCTCGCTCGGTTTCATTTCCGATAATCCGAGATACTCCGATATGATCGACCAAAGGGGTGAGAACCAAGTAGCGCCCAGGCAAGGAAAGAATCATTGTCGATCGAGGGCCTTTACCTGCGCTCGGTTCCTTTAGAACCTGCACTAGCACTTCCTGCCCGACTTTAATCATATCCTGGATCAAGTTTCTATAAACATCTTTGAAATCTTCCTCAGAATCGGCGCCGGCCACGGATTCTACGCTGCTTAACGTAAGAAACGCATCTTTTTGTTGACCAATGTTCACGAAAGCGGATTGCATTCCCGACATTATATTTGCCACTCTTCCCTTAAAAATGCACCCGACAATCTTTTCCGTATCCTTTACGTCAAAAAACAACTCTTGAAGAACCTCGTTTTCAAGAATTGCGGCCCTGGTTTCATACGGTCCGACATTCACTATTATTTTACGTGTCAAACAAGGCTCCTATAAAAGGTTGATTGAAGCGAAATCGAAAAAAAAATGTTAAATGTTTCTCGGGTCATTTCGTATCAGTAAAAGGCTTTCGAGCTTTGGAATAATACCAGCAATCATGGAAAGATTGCAATTCGCTCAATTAAATCAATATTATAGCCCGCTTCACCCAGAAAGTTCAGAAGCGCGTTTATGATTTTCGAGGCCGATGGAGAATTGGGTTGTCCCTGCTGAAAATCAATAATGATGGAACTTGTCTCATGGTCAGCCTCTTGGGTTCCGATGATTTGGAAAAAGTTTCCGAGCGGATATTGTTTAGCTCCGCTTGCTTTTTTTGAATCGATAAGTCGATGGGAATTTGAAAAAAATTCTTTTATTAGCAGGGAGATTTTTTTGTCTGAATCATGAAAAACAAAGCGGTAGCGTACTCGAGAATTATTCCAGTTCATTTTGGATTCTGAGGAAATTTCAGTAATTTCAAGGATCTTTAGACCTTGAGGCATTTGCGGAGAAAGGGATTCCCGGATTTCCGAGATGGGAATTTTTTTATCCAGAAAAAAATCAATGATCTCGTATTGGCTTGCGTGACCCAACGGAAGGGGAGGCCCCAAACAAACTTTGGGCCTCACATGGAAACCATGGGTAAGCTTGTAAGGCAATCCGCTTCTTCGAATGGCTCTTATTAAAGCTTTCATCGTGTCAAGGTGAGAAAAGTATATCCCGGCTCCCGTTCGGGAGTAGATGGCTCGAAAAGAAAATTCTTCAGTTGGCGCGGTTGTCATGAAATTTCTACGCCCGCGATAGAAGCGGCTCGCTCATATTCCGATTTAAAGAATGGGGAGAGAACTTGGAAATCGACGAAATCCCATGGAAGGGGCGTAGAAAGAGGGCGCGCCTTAATATATTCGCCGGGATCAACCTTGGCTTCCTCGAAAGCTTTTATCCATTTCGGGAAATCAAAGTGCTCGGTCCAAGCGTCAAAACGACAACCCAATTTATGAGCGGCCATAAGAGCCGCACAAACTCGCTCATCTCCGCGGGAAAAAACTCCTTCCAAAAAACAAAGGGATTCTTTTCGCCAAGAAACCTTTGCGCGAGTCTTAGCCAATCCCCGGCAAGCAATGGCTCTTCGCTCGGCCATTTGCCTGGGTTCAAGCTGCGGGGCCCATTGAAATGGAGTGAAAGGTTTAGGCACAAAACCGGATAAACTGATCGAAATTTGTTTTTTCTTTTTCATTTTTCGCAGGACATTTTCCATTTTCAGCACCAATTCAGCGATTCCCTCAACATCGGTTTCAGATTCAAAAGGCAAGCCGATCATAAAATACAATTTCATGGTTTGGGATTGCGAGAATTTTGTGTCTTCAAGCACCTGAAAAATATCCTGCTCGGAAATGTTCTTGCCGATAATATCGCGCAACCGCTGAGTACCGGCTTCAGGGGCAAAGGTAAGCCCGCTATCCTTGATTCCCAAAGTGTCTTTTAAAAGCCGCCTGGCGGGATCATCCATGCGAACCGAAGGAATGGCAAGCGTTTGTTCCGGATAGACTTTCCGGGATGAAAGAGTTTCAATAAGACGTCCTAAACAACTATAGTCGGAAGTTGACAATGATAACAATCCAAGAGTTTCATCGCCGGTATTTTTTAACAATTCATTGCCGTATTTTACAAGATCTTCAACGGAACGTTCTCGTTTAGGCCGATAATAAAACCCTGCATGGCAGAATCGGCAGCCCTTTACGCATCCGCGAAAAATTTCAAGGGGAACGCGGTCATGAACAGCTTCAATGTGTGAAACCAGAGGTCTAACGGGAGGATAAGATGTCGAAAATCCTTTAAATATACGCCTTTTAACGGGGGCCGGAAACCTTGGAACCCAAAACCCTTCAATCTCCGAAACGCTCTTGAGAATATCTTTCCTTTGAATTCCGCGAAGTTTGGCGCCAATAAAAAGTTTGGCAAGCTCCAGAAAAGCTTCTTCCCCGTCTCCTATCAAAATAGCGTCAAAGAATTCGGAAAGCGGGAGAGGATTTGACGCGGATGGCCCCCCCCCGATTACAAGGGGGCCGGAAGACCTATCCTGCCACCTTAATGGAATATTTGAAAGATCTAAAAGATTTAGAACGTTAGTAAAAGTCATTTCGTATGGAAGCGTAATTCCAAGCAAATCAAACTCGAAAACCGGGCGTTTCGATTCAAGCCCGAACAACGGAATTCGTTTCCGACGAAGAAGCTCCTCGAAATCGACCCAGGGAGAGAAAACTCGCTCTACTTGAATCTGAGGGTCTGAATTTAGGGACTCATAAAAAATTTTTAGGGCAATGTTTGACATTCCAAGCTCATAAAGATCAGGAAATCCAAGGCAAATATTGAGGATAGCATCGGGTTTTAAGAAGGCTTGATTCCATTCCCCGCCGATGTATCGGAATCGAATGGCACCGGCGTACGACAAGCCGAGGCGATTTCTAAGAAGCTGAATTTTCAAATAATCTCTTATCGAAAGCGGATCTCCGCTCTCGTTGCTTTGATAGGAGGGCGACGGATTCCGGTCAATATCTTTTTGCAATTTTTCGCCGTCAAAACTCATTATTATTCTTTTTCCAAAAGCTTTTGCTCGGCTTGGGCGATTTTCTTTTGTACGTAAGAATTCTTTGAATTAATCCCTTGAGCGGCATTATATGCAGCCAGCGCGGATGCGTATTCCTTGCGAGACGCGTAAATATCTCCGAGATTTACGTAAGCATCGAAATAATCGGGAACCAGTTCGATAGCTTTTTTGTAATGGGAAATTGCGATTTGTAATTTACCCTTTCTGTGATTAATTACTCCGAGATGATAATGAGCGGCGGAATCTTTCTCATCAATCCGAACGATTGCCTCAAATTCTCTCTCCGAAGCGTCGAAAAGCCCTTCAAGCAAATAAATTTCTCCTAATGCCTTATGAACTTTTAAATCTCCTCGATTTTTCACTTGAAATGCCCGAAAATGCTTTATAGCCTCGCGATAATCTCCCTTTTCTTGATAAATTTTCCCAAGGGCGTAACGGGCTTTAAGATGGTATTGGTTGTAATCAATGCATCTTTTTAGAAGGGTGATTCCATCATCCACTCGCTCGTTATCCATTAGAAAAATAGCAAGATTGTAATAGACCTCCGAATACCGCGGATCTAATCTTAGCGTGGTTTGCCATTCCGCGATAGCGTCATCAATGTAGCCTAGCTTGTAATAGGCAAGCCCGAGATTATGATGAGCATCAATGAACAAAGGTTCCTCATCGAGAGCTTTTCTGATGTTTTGAATGGAAACTCTTAAGCGGCCGTAATGCCCGGCGAGGGTCCCATATAAATAGTTTTCTTGCGCCCTTGAGGAAACTTCTTTTTCATTCTTTCCAACCCGCTTTCCTGGCGGAGGGAGAAGCTTAGAAATAGGAATCTGCTTTATTTTGTCGGAAATTCGAAAATGAATAACCTGTTTTTTCGATTTTGAACTTTTACAACCCGTTAAAACAAACGAAGCGATTACGATAAGGAGGAGAAAAACAAACCATTTTTTTCCTTGAAAATTCATGTATTGCCCCCCCCCTTTCAGTACTGTAAGCGTTCACTCGGTTTAGACAAAGAATGATAAATAACAGAAGGTTTCAAATAAAATGAATCTAATTTTCGGCATCCTCTTAAGGAAAGGCGAAGTCATTTTAGCACAACATCCCTGGCATTCCAAGAAGAAGAAAAGGCTTTTTTTGAGCGTTTAAAAACCACTATGCGATGGTTTCCGGAGTCAAGAATGAAAACAAAATTTTCTAATGAAACTAAATCGGAGGGCGCACGCAACCTATCCCCTTTTGAAGCTTTTGGAAAAAAATCCAAACGTTTACCATCCGGAGTAAAAATGCTAACTTCATTAGTTCTATCATCGGAAACCCAAATCAAGCCATCCGGATCAACCGAGATCCCGACCGGGGAATTTAAATTGTCTTTGATCTCAAAAAGGTGAGAACCAAAGCGGTCGAAAACCTGAATTCGGCGGTGGCCGCGATCGCAAACGTAAATCTTACCGTCGGGATCAACCGCAACCTGGCTTGGATCTTTAAACTGCCATTTGCTCCAACCAAACCCTCCAAGCTCAAAAAGCTTTACTCCGCTTGGGGATAGCTTCAAAACTCTATCAGAACGACTATCCACCGCCCACACATTGTTTTCATTGTCAACAACTATTCCCTTTGGTTGGTCAAGCCTATTCTGCCGGTCATCTTTTTTTGGAAAAAGATTACCTCTAAAACTTTTATATGCGTCAAATTCGCAAATTCGATTATTATTGAGATCGGCCACGTACATGTTGGAAAAACCACCCGGGGCCACATCCCATGGTTCATTTAGGCTGTCTTCGCGCTCTTCCATGGAATCTCCAAAAGCGACTCCGAACCCTCCATACTGGCTGATAAACCTGCCATCCGCGGACAGACGAACCACGCGATCGTTCCCGGTGTCGCACACGTACAACTCTTTATGCGTTGGATCCCACCCCATTCCCATCGGCCTAATAAATTGACGCTCGCCTTTTCCCGCTCTACCAATTGTTGCGCTGGGTTCGATGTTAAGCGTAAAGCATTCTAAAGTACCGGTTTTACCGGAAACAATATTCGTCGGGAGGATTACGGATTGCGTTCCGGCCTCGAGCCACTTTGGCCCCCACAACCGCTCATGCGCCTTTTTCCCTTTAACAAGAGAAATTATGGAAACTAAACCCGAATTTGAAAGGAAAAATTGAAACCCTGACGAATCGGAGGCGACGGTCAAAATAAGCGGAATAGGGCAATCAATCGATTCAAGCGCCTCTTCCGCCCGGCAAAAATCGCAGCCGATTGAAAAGGCCAGAATGATAACAAGGAGTTGAAAGCCGACCAAACAACGCCTATGAATTTATCTTTCTTCCTTTGCTTAATTATTCCGACAAATTTCTGAATTCAGTATTCTGAATTTTTACCATCTGAACGGTTGTAGCACTTCAAAGACTCCCTCTCCGTAAACCCTATCCAAATCAATCTGATTAATTACTTCCGTTGGAGTTCCCTCGCGAAAAATCCGTCGATCGTTTAAAACCAACATTCTGTCAAAAAACCTGGCAAGGTTAACGTCATGCAAAACCGCCAAAATACCCATCCCATTAGCTTTCGAAAGGCGTCTAAGAATGGTCACAATTTCCTGTTGATGCCCTGGATCCAAGTGGGAGGTGGGTTCGTCCAGAAGAAGGAATTTGGTTTGGGAAACCAGGGACATCCCAAGCCGAACTCTCTGCTTTTCTCCCCTGCTTAAGTCTCGATAGGTTCGATCAAGTAAAGCCTCTAGCTTCAACATTGAGACAACCTTGGAAACGATTTCGTGATCAGACTCGGAAAAACTACCCAAAAAACCCACGTGAGGCGCCCTCCCTAAAAGAAGCATCTCTCGAACCGGATAGAAAAAAAAGGTCTCGCCATCGGAATCGACGAGGGAAACAATCTTTGCCAACTCAAGCGGGGAAAGTTTGTTTAACGAAATTCCCCCCCATTCAATTGTTCCTTGGTGGTGCTTCATAAAACCGGTAAGACACCTAAGAAGAGTCGATTTTCCGCTTCCGTTGACCCCTAAAAGCGCGACGAATTCGCCTTGATTTAAGGAAAAGGAAATCCCGTCAAGAAGCGGTTTATCATGAAAGGAAAAATTAAGATTCGAAACATTTAGTCCGAGGGTCATTTACAGTGTATCCATTAAGTCTAGAACGGCAGCATTCGAGCGTTGCGAACCAGTAGCCAGAGAAAAAATGGAGCCCCAATAAAGGCGGTCAAAATTCCTACCGGAAGCTCCGTACCCGTCAGTGCGATTCTGGCAATGGTATCCGTTAACATTAGGAGAACTCCGCCGGACAAAGCGCAGATGGGAACAAGAACTCGATGATTCGC
This sequence comes from bacterium, assembly GCA_016192885.1. GTDB lineage: Bacteria > Muiribacteriota > Ozemobacteria > Ozemobacterales > Ozemobacteraceae > JACPTH01. The sequence goes on from JACPTH010000159.1 coordinate 9,027, forward strand.
TCCGCAAAGCAACCTAGAAGCATGGGGAACGAACATTCCAACGAAACCTATCATGCCCGACATTGATACCGCTACGGCGGAAAGAAGCGAAGCGCAGATAAGAGCCACCCATTTCATTTTCTCTACATCAAGACCTAAATGGTAAGCCTGAAAATCCCCAAGCGCCATCAAATTTAAAGGATGAGCGAAAAGCCAGAGGATAATAAACGTTGAAAATGCTATTAAACCCATTGGCAAGAAAAGTCTGGTTTCAGGAAGCCCCAAACTTCCCGCAAGCCAAAAAAATATTCGAGGCATATCTTGACCCGATGCAAAAAGAAGCATTGAGATCAGCGCGGAAAAAAAAGCGTTCAAAA
>JACPTH010000160.1:0-8032 GCA_016192885.1 bacterium
CAGGAAGCCGCATCACTTACTTGTGCAGATTTGGTTTTAAATCAAAGCCTTCCCCCCCCCGGGATCTGGCCCGACCAATCCGACAAACTTTATTTGTTTCGCGAGCGAGCGACATGGATTGACTCGGGGCTTTATTACGCTTTTTTAGCGAAGAGCGCGAATACAAACGGGAAGGCATTAAAACAATTTGAAAAAGATGTACAATTGGAAACATTTCTTGAATTGACCAGGCACCCAACCGCACAAAACCAACTTCCAATTCGGCCCCACCCGCTTGTTTTAAAAGGTGGAATAGACTTTACTCCCGAGGTGGTTGCCATCCTTCTAGAGAAATATTCTTATCCTTCGCAAACCATTCAAACTGTCAAAAGATTTCTAACGGACAGAAAATCGGAAACCGAAAAAGTTGAAATTTTAAAGTAAGGTAAGAGGTATGTTGGAAGTTGAATTCAAAGAAAACTCACTGGTTATATCGTTTTGGAAGTAAAAGAACCGATTGATGAGAATTGGGATTTCGTAGAATACTGCACCCCTTTCTATATTTGCTCGTATCCGTTGGAAAAACCTGGAGACCCAAACTTCTTAGAGATTCGCTTACGATTGAAGAAACAAGCTTTTCGTCTTTTAAAAAAGCGCTTTCCGTATCCCTTAACTTATCTAAAATTGAGGCGCTTTGCGGCGAATTCATTTCTTTGTGAAGAGCTGATTCGATATTTCGCTCGAATTCAAACTCTATTTCCGTAAAAGTTCCAAGCGGAAGAAACTCCCCCTTTAGTCTTTTTAAGAGCCTTTTGGTAAGCAAGTTTCTTTTCTTTATGGCGCGGGTAAATGAGTACAAGTTTAGTAATTCAGGGGAAAAAACTTCGGAAGTATCAAGAGTAACAATCATCGCCTGGTTGATGTTTGTCGGAGAACCCAATCCCAACGCACTTCCTGTTTCCCCCAAGGCGGTGGGGAGATTTAGGTGGATTCGCCTGCGAGTCATAACCAGCAACAAACTCGGTGATAGCTCGATTTCGCTTCTATTGGGCTCAACCCGGGATAGAAACCTGGCGTATTCGAATGCGGATGTCGAAAAATAACCCCTGAATCTCCCATGGATTGCCGGCAGAATGAATTCCTCAAACGACCAAGGAGGCAAGGGCGCAGAATTATCCCTCTTAAAAGGGAATGATTCATTCCGAAACTCAAATCTGGTTTCATTTGAGCAATAGAACCCTTCCACTTTCTCATCCCTATCAGTTTTGACCTGATACTCGCATCTATGGGGAAAGTTTTGGGGGGCATCACTTCCCAACATATATTTGAGAAATGCTCCCCGTGAATGCCAGCGATATCGAACGCGGTGCGAAATGTTTAACCTCTCATTGATAAAATCGGGTGAATCGAGGTAAATATCGAGGAAGCAGAAGGTACCAAGACCGATGGGGCTGATCGTATAAGTGGAGTTAAAATACTTTGGGGCAAACCATTGAATTTCGTTTGTTAGAGCTCCCTCGATTGATTTTTTCATTGTTTCCAACAAAAACGAGTTATTCTTTAGTAATTCTGGCGCACCTTCTACCACAAGTTTCGTTTCCATTTCCCTCCGAGGAAGGGTTCCATCCGGATGTTCTCGAAGAGCGTTAGAAATACTCAATTTCGCCTTAAATTTAGAAAGTTGAAAATTCGATTCATTCTGAGTAGAGTAAACGCATGTTAAAATTAGAAAAACAAGGACCATGAAAAGTTGGATAAGGTGTTTCACTGTCTTACTCTTTGAAGTAAAGGTCTACTTTTTTCTATATTTTTTTCTTTGTTTTTTTTCAAATGCGACCTTGTTTTCAGAAAATCTATCTTTGGTACAACTGGGGAAAGATCTGGAATCTTTCGAGGCGGAGTTAAAGAAGAATCCACTTGATGCAAACATTAATTTCGATTTAGCCACCATCCACTATCGACTTAACCACATCGAAGAGGCAAAAAAATTCCTCGCTAAAGTAATATTTCTTAATCCAAAAGATTTCGAAGCAACGCTTCTTTTAGGGAAGATACAGAGAAAAGCAGGAGATTTGCATTTTGCCGGGGAAACTCTGCAAAAAGCCTCGAAATTGGCGCCAGACAACGGGGAAGCGTGGTATGAGAAAGGTTTAGTTTTTTCGGACCTTGGTCAATACGATGATGCAATTCAAGCACTCCAAACGGCTTTCAATCTTTCAAAACCCCATGATTTGGTTGATTTGCCTTATTTACGATTATATATCGGAGTTCTTGCGCTTGCAAAAGGAGATTATCAGCTTGCGGACCAAGAAGTTATCTATTTGAAATCACATAAATTAGATTACGCCAAAACGCTTCAAAATCTCATTAATCTCTCAAGGTAGTTCTAACACCCGGCAAGTAGCGGCATTGAATAAGAGCCCGTAAATATAGCTTTCAAGGTGGTTCTGAAAGAATAAAGCGAAATCTTTTAATGCCGTTTACAACTCTGAAATAAACGAATGTTTTGGCAAAAGAGATGAGCGAAAGTCGAATTGCCTTTCCATAAGCTGTTCCAAACCAAAAGCGAATTTTGACACGCTAACCTGTTTGCAATTTAATTTTTGCATTTTTTGAAGCAAGGAGACAGGAACAGCCACATTCGACTTCAATTCAAAGATTATCGGAAGAGGCAAGAGTCCTTGAATTTGTTCAAAATTTCCTGATGGAGGCTTTAAAAAAGTGGGAGGGAACGCCGAGATTTCCCGATCGAAAGTCAACCGAAAGCCCGGGATTCCGGTAAACGTCATTGCCGTTCTATTATAGAGAATTGTTACCACCGGCCGTAAGAAATTTTTTACAAAACTTCTAGCAACCCATTCCGAAACATTTTTGGAAAAAAGTTTTTCCCAAATTTTCATAGAAAATCCGGTTTTGAAAATTTTTTCAACCTCGCCTAACTCTAACGGAATCCGCCATTTTTGAACCTTACCCAAGACTTTACATTTGGCTTCCAGGAAATAATTCTCCCATTCATTTCGAGGGTCGTTTTTGTAACACCGGATTCGCAACTTTAATTTTTTTTCTTCCCCTTCAATTTTATCGTAGAAAAAGTTCAACTTGGGGGAATCAAAGTAAACCGAACGACATTGATAACTTCCTGCAATTCCGTTTGAATCGGAAGAAGTACAAGGCGAAAGAATAGCCCTTAAATCACCCAAGGCTTTTATTGGAACGAAAAATTTATCTTCCGTGTATTCGCGAAAACGGGTGTTCATATTTAATTAATTAGTAATTCCTAATTTGTCATCCCCCCATGGATGGACACAAGATTGAAGGGGATACAAATCCTCAGGAATAAATGATTTGGATGCGATATTTACCGAAACGGATTCCCCTGTAATGCTGTTCTTTCCTTCTTTTAGAACTTGAATAACCCTTCCAAAGTTATCTCTTTGAATTCCAATTAAATATGTTTGGGACGCTGGTTCAAGAACAAAATTAAGAAGGCGAGCGTTAGTTTGTATCCAGGGGATTTCTTTCCCGTAAACTTCATGTAATCCCGGGTAAACTATAAGGTTCTTTGAGGAAAAAGGGTCGTTCGAAAGGACTGTCTTGCTTTTGTCTTTATCAAGCCTTACCGAGAATGAAAGAACTCCGAGATCCCACTCAACAGGGGAATTTCCGTTGACCTCAATGACAAATGATCGAAATTCTGGAGCTTGGCTTCCGGAGACTTCAAGAAGCGGGTATAAGCAAACGCTTGCGGACGACAAGGACCTTTGAATAAACTCAAATCGACAATCGACCCATCGTTTTAAAGAATCGACAGAAAAGGCTTGGGTTTTCAAAGAAATTGGCAGACGAATGGGAAATTTCAAAACAGGAATGTTAATTAATGCCCCGCGATTTTTCTCTTCTTTTGAAAAAGAAAGAATGGCATCAAAAAGCTTGTCAGCAAGATTTTTGATCAAACCGGAATTACAATGGTTTTTTAATAGTATCCAGAGACATTTGTTTCGCAAAAAATGAAAACTGTGCGACCTAAAAGCGGCGTTTGTAAGGGGAGTAAGATATTCGTAAAGGGGGATTTCAAAATCTTCCGTTTCAAACTTCAACCCGGTGTTTGTAAGGGAGCCAAAACCGGATGAATCCCAGACTACAGGGGAAAAAACCTTCATTTTTTCATCGAAAATAAAATGCTGGTTGTGAAAATCATCCGCGTGCAGACTTCCGATGAGGGTTAAAAAAGCCGACCAGCTCGCCAAAGATTCAAAATCCACCGATTTGGTTAGTTGCTGAACATTGTCAAAAGAAGCCGATGGGGAAACAAGCTTAAGAAGATTTCCAATCTCCTTTCGAACACTCGCGTGGGTTTCAGGATTAATTGCGGAAACATCCCAAAGATCGGGATTACGCCACATCTCTGACTTCCAGGAATTTCCTTCAATAGCGACTGAATCAAAAATTCCCCGGGTTTGGAGAAACTCTTCATCAAACCGGTCAGTTAAATGGTATAGACCGAAATACAAGTCGTTCACCCACACCCTACAAAATCTTGTTCTTGAAGCAACCAGCCCGATTTTTTGAGCGAGGAAATCTCCAATAACATTAACTAGCATTGTCGGATCTTCGGGGTTAATTAAATCGAGGAATTTTCTATTCCAAATTTGGTCATTCGAAGAAGTCCGAATTCGGAAAGAAGGCTTATTTGATTGCCAATGCCAGGCATGGCTCCCGCGAATGCGAATCTTAACCCGCTTCTTAGCGGAAGGCCTATTTATTGAGGCTTTAGCCATTTGGAAAGAAGTTAAACTTAATGGTTTCTTTGAAAAAAGAAAGTTGAAATCCTCAGGTAAAATTGATAAATAAAGGGTTCGAATTTTGTAAAGGTCATTTTCCTGAATTATTTCCGGGGTTGAGAAGGTTCTCCCTGAATTCTTATCCAGCTTTTTGTTTCGCTCAAAAAACGTACCATGAATTAGAAATGCCCCAAGGAAAAGGATTAAAGGGACAACCGTTCGGTTCAAGAATACTTTGTCAAGATTTGAAATGGGGAAAAACATTAACCTATTAATAGGTTTGTTTTAATATCGGGGGAAATTTCAGCAAGTTTTTTAAAAAGATCGTTCATATTTTGCCCTGTCGGAACCCCGATTTCAACGACCATCTCCATAATTTTTCCTTGTTCAAGGCTTTCTTGCGCTAGAACCTGGATTTTGAAACTTGTTTCGCGAAGCTTAGATAAAATGTTATCTTGGTTCTCCGGAGAACAAGGGTATTGAATCTTTAGGAGGCAAATTTTTATCCCGGACTCCACAATCGGAAACCTGGCCAGAATTAAAGAAAACAGGCAAAGCAAACCGGTCGCGCCGATGGAAATTTTAAAATACCCGCTTCCGCAAGCCATTCCAATGCCTATCGACATAAAAATGAAAGAAAGATCCCTTGGATCTTTTACCGCGGTACGAAACCTAATCAAGCTTAAAGCACCAATCGCTCCAAAGGCTCTGGCAAGGCTGTTCCCTATGACCGCCATGATTAAACTAACGGTCGCCCCTAATAAAACCATGGAGCGAGGAAGATTTACGGGGGTTGCGCCTAATGGGGAGGTGAATACATAGATTTTTGAAAGTAATACACATAAAAAAAAGGCCAGAATCATCGCAAAAAAAACGTCATATCCGGACAAATCAATTAAGCGTATCGGAACGGAATCAGAAAGCAAGTTTGCGGGCACAGAAAACTCCTAGCTAACTTTATCATAACCTTGACATTAGTTCTAGAATTATTTACCCTGTAGAGAAATTAGGCATCAGGTCGTTTTTTCGAAAAGTTTTACTTTCGTAAAAATTTTTTTGCATTTTTTTTTGATTTCCAAACTTAAGCGTTTCAAAGATGGCCGCGGGAGAGGGTGCCGGGGTTTAAGAAAGTTGGTATTGAGTTTGCTACCTATTAGGGGCAAATTTTGACTTTTTCGCTTAAAAGAAGAAGATTTACCGAAATTTCCAAAGGTTATACTTTGGTGGAATTGCTTATTGCTTTTGGCGTATTTAGCCTTTTTTTTGGGGGGTTATTTTCGCTTTACAGAATGAGTATGAAAATGTTTGTTCCCGTCTTATGGAAGAAAAAAAAGAAAAAAGAGGCTCAGCTTTTTCTCAGTATCTTAAAAGAACGTCTCGAGCAAGCTTCACGCCCTTCGCGCGTAACCGCTACAAATCCATTTACCGATCAGGGAAACGCTTCGGTTTGGGCGTTTCCAGCTAATCCCAATAATGCTGGAACCATTGCTACATCGGGCCCGTTCACATTGGCAGGGAACGTAGGAAATGAGATTCTTTCATTTAGCATTTGCAAACCCGACCTTACCTCGGTTGGTGGGAATCAAGGATTATGGTATGGGCAAACCCTTTCAATCTATAATTGCGGCACCAATCCTCCCACATACGGGCTCCAGATTACCGGTACCACTAATACCGCGGGGTTTTCGAATCCTCCGACATTTCCTGGGGGTTGGAGTGGGGGAGGCACTTTGGCGCAATACCAGCTTGGAAGTTTTCAGACCTTAAAGCTTTCTGAAGTAACATCGGTAACGGTTCGGTGGGACCTAGCGTCAGGAACTACCGGATTGGAAGCGGGAGGCGGGGGCAAAGTATGGTCGGTTACGGTAAAAATGCAGCACCCTTCGGGTTTGTTTCAGAAAAATGAGCTTACACAAAATGTTCAAGCAAAAATTGATAGTGACGTCCCTATCCAGGGCCAGGCAGCTCCATTTTAGGCAATATAAATAGAGAAGCGCAATGAGACTATCATCAAGGAACAGCAGAAAGACCGGAATGACGCTGATCGAAATAGTTTTGGCGGTTGCGATTTTGGCTATGGCTTTTCTTCCGATTATTGGAGCGATGGGATCAGCCATGAAAGGCGGAGAAAAAGACAAACGAATAGTCACCGCAATGCATATGGCCCAATCAAAATTAAATGCCGCCCTTCAATTTCCGTTTAATGACATACCCGCGAATAAGGGCGGGTTAGGAACTTACGGCGGGGCCGCAGCCTGGAATTACGCGACCAATTCAGGAAGAATCAGCTTAACTCTTGGGCCGGAGAGCGGTCTTCAGAGTGAGCTTGTGATAACCGATGAGCCCGTCAGTTTTACCTTTCAAACATACGATCCGGTTCAAAAGAGCGCAAACCCGGGCAACCCAGCCGCATGGGGTTGGACACCCTACGGCCCGCCTCCTCTAAACAATGTTTTTCATAAATACATTCTTACGGTAAAATGGAACGAAAAGACCAAACCCCCGACCGCGCCTGACGCTGAGTATAAACTTATTTCGTTTAAGGCAAGGATAGTGGAGTAAAAATGTGAAAGATAGACCAACAGGGATCGGCATAATTAATCGAAAAGGGGTGGCAATAATCATTTCCATGGTTTTTGCGACGTTGTTGTTTTTAGGGGCTCTAGCGTATACTAATATGCTAACCCGCTCAAAACCGCAAAATATAGTTCTTGATGAGAGGGTAAAGCTGGATTTTCTTGCCCAAGGAATGAGCGAATTGGCTATTTTGAAGTTTCAGTTGTACCCCGCGGATTTTTATGCCGCAGCTTCCGCTGCCACGGCCTTTCCTGCGGCAATTAATGATTTTGTCAACAATGACGTTTCCTTTAGGCGGTTGAATTTCACCGAAGCCAATTCAAATTACGGGTTTGTGAAAACCCTCAATGTTTTCGTGGCATCAATGGCTGTTTTCACGCAGAACCAATATAAAGAAGAAGCTCTTCGAGTAATTGTAGAAGCAAATTATCAAGATCTAAAGGGAACGGTTGTTACAAAAAATGCGGTAAGAATAGTAAAAACGACCAGAGAATTGGTTAAACCATTTTAATGATAGGAGGGGTTATGCATCGGTTTCCACGGTGGGTTAAGGAAATTTTCTTAATTGCATTTTTCTTCCCTGGTTTCCAGGTCGGGGTTTATGCCATCCAAAGTTCAGCCATCGGAACAATTGATTTGGCGGCGGTTTTGGTTTTTCACCCCGATATGGCTTCCTATGACCCCTTTAATAAGGC
>JACPTH010000160.1:8072-10109 GCA_016192885.1 bacterium
CTCCGATGCGACCTGAAGACTCGGGTAGAGCACTAAATCCCGTCCAAAATGAGGTAAATTCAAGAAGATCCGCTGAAGCCCAACAAAAATTAGATTCGGTTCTTTCTCAAATCAAGGCGATTGATGCCAGAATAAACGAGTATAAGAGCAGAAATGACCGCGAAGCACGATCGGAGCAGGAATCTTTTGAAGCCAAAATCAAAGAGCTCGCCGATAACAAGGGTAAATTGGCGGTTGAAAAGAATAGCCATCTGATGAGGCTTTCACAGCTTTCCCAGAAATTTCAGGCGGAAATTCGGGCGCTTCTTGGGCAGAAAGAGCAATTAGAAACTTCCTTGGAGCAGGCTAACTCCCAGACTCTTGGGGGGCAACTTTCAAACTTTTCCGAGACCGACCAGAAGTTTCGCCAAATTTTATCCGAGGTAAGGCAAATTACTCAACAAGTTGCGGCATCCCGCGGAATAGGTGTGGTTCTCGATTCAAGTTCTTCGGGGTTTCGGCAGGTTTTTGGTTCCGATTCAAACGTGGATTTGCAAAACGGGAACTCATACAGAATGATTTTTACCCAAGCAATTCCCCAAAACGTTGGCCGCGATGCTCCCGCAGCAAAGGGGCATTATCTAATTCAGCAAGATTTGGCCAATTCATGGTACAAAAATCGCGGGTTTGTATTGGGTTCTTTCAAGCCATACTTATTCAATTCGTTCGTATTTATCGGAGGCTACGATTTAACCCAGGATGTTTTGATTACCATGCTTACGCAACATGGAATTAACAAAAATATTCAAACTATTTTGGTACAGAGCATCAGGTCGATGAAATAGGCCTTTTTCGAAAATGGTTTAAGGAGGTTCAAATGGGCTGGGGGAAAAGAAATAAGGGGAGATTTTTTGTTTTGCTTTGCGTTTTTTTAATCGGTGTTTCACCGAATTTGTTTGGCCTTGCCGTTGAGTATAATCGAAATGGAGAATGTTATCTTCTCATCGGCGATACCGGAGCATACCGCGGGGTCTATCGAATTAATGACCCTGCCGCTCAAGGGCTTACCATCGGATATTTGTATGACCCTGGAACAAGCATCGGAATCTCAGTGGATCTTTCAAGAAATGTTTATACTTTTTCGGAAACAGTTGACGCGGGATACGTTCTTCAACCCGGAAACATAAAAAGGCAGGTTGTAGATAACTCCGTAAGCGCCGCCCAAGCCAACTGGGGGTATCATGCTAACTTGCATTACGATCACCGAAACAACTATGGTTCGGGGCAGGCAGGCAGGCCGGTGTATCGAACGACAGGCGCTACCCTTTCGCCCGGGCCGGGGACTCCAACTACCGCCCCTTCTCCTAACCCGCTTCCTCCCGGTGACACCGTTTTTGCCAAACCTTGGTATGAAATCCCCAACGGTTCATGGTATTCCACATGGCACTCAACTTCCGCGGTTGGGGCATTTAGCATAGCCTACAAAGTGTATTGGGACAGAGTTGAGGGAAAGAACCACACCTGGAACCAGCTTAGATGGCCCAACGGGGTGGGACCCACCCTTATCAATGACGGCGCAGTAGCGGTAACGTCAGACCTTCGCTTCAACAGGGCAATTCTTAATGGCTGTCTTGACGGATGCGGAGGGGCGACGGGCCAATCCACCTCGGACGCCAAACCTCTATATACGAGTATTGCTTTTACCCCGGCCCAAGGAGTTAACCCGGCAAGAACTTACCTTTATTCACGCGAAAAACCCAACGGAACCTTCACCATTAAAATGAACAATTCTCCATATGCCGGAAGCGTCATCGGTTACCCCGCGGATTTTTACGTTGCTCCAAATGAAGGAAAAGGATCGCGATGGGTTGCGGTTTCCTCAAAAGATGGAGCTTCGGACTGGGTCTATGTTTTGGGAACAAAAGTAATCGGCGAGTGGTATCAACAGGCCACTACAGCCGTCCCTCCGGCATCAATGAATATCAACGCCGTGTCCGTTTCGAACCAATGGAACCAAAAGGGCGGAATAGTATTCGCCTTTGACAAAGGCGCCGGGAC
>JACPTH010000391.1 GCA_016192885.1 bacterium
AGAATTCTTTAATGCAGAGAAAAAAATAAAAAGTGCCCAAACCTTTGTTGGAAAAACCCAAGGTGGAGATTCCGGGAAATTGCTTTTCTTTTCTCCAGTTCATGATTTCGTTGAATCTTCCAAAATCGAGGGATTCATTGCCGCAAAAGCAAGCCTTGACGGAACCGACATCCAGGAAATATTGAATGCCTTTCCGACCCACGGGAAAGAATACATGTGCGTATTGAACTCATCCGGGACCATTTTGTTCCGCAGGGGGGAGGGAATCCTTAGAACCGCGCGCGCTATCTCCCTTCCCGCTTCAATATGGAAGCAACTTTCCGGTGGAATAAAAACTATAACTGTTGAGGTAACGAACAAAGATCATGACGACCTTCTATCGGTGACATTCAGCCCTATTATTGAAGGATACATCTGTTTCGGCCAGCCCTCCAATGAAGCTTTTTCCCTCGTTCAAAAACTTCAAGGGAATTTTTGGGTCATAGTTGCTTTCGCCTTTGTGCTGTCTTTGGCGGGAAGCGTCCTCATCGGTCAAACCGTTTCAAAGCCAATTATCGATTTAACCGATGGAATTAGAAAAGTCCAAGAAGGGGTTTTGTCCCATCGCGTTCCGGTTCATGGAAACGATGAATTAAGCGAAGCTGCAAAAGCCGTAAATTCCCTCTCGGAATCCTTGGGAAAGAAAAATCTTATCTCCGCGGTTTGGGACAAGTTAAGATCCGGGCCGGAAGGGAAGTAATGAATTTTTCCGAGGATAAGTTTCTCCTTGTCTTGATTTGCGTATTTCATTTTCTGATACGTGGCGTCCTTAATCTTTTCTTTGTAATCTCCCAAACAATCTTTTTTGGAACCGCGGGAGTGACAAGCTTACCCTTTGTTTACGCTTTTATGAACTTGATTTACATCGCGTTGCAGAGTTTTTCGGTCTCGCGTCTTTCGCAAGATTCCGCTTCCCGGATCGAACGAATTGCTTGGGTGTTTTTCGGACTACTTTTGATTCGCCAAATTATTCCGCACCCCGAATCTGTTTGGATTTCAACGTTTTTTTTGCTCTTGGTTATGGTGTTTGATCTTTTCTTTACCCAATTTTTCCTGCACTTTCTTCAGGAAGTTTTTTCCCTTCAAGAAGGAAAGACCTTTCTACCGATAGTCACCGGATTTGGAAGTTTGAGCTTCATTGTCAGCGGGTTCCTCATGAAGGTTCTTTTGGAAGCCCTTTCATTTCGTGATTTAATGGCGATCGGAGCGGTTATTTTGGGGATCTCGAACGTATTGTTCGGGCGAATTAGGAGAATAAGGGATGAAAACATCCCCTTGGAAGCTGAGGAAACAAAAGAAAAAGCCTTACCAAAC
>JACPTH010000161.1 GCA_016192885.1 bacterium
GAAGGAACTTGAAGGTTCAAAAAAGAAAGCTGGAAACCTTGAAGAAGCGATAAAACTTTATGAAAAAGCCATACGGGCCGATCGAGCCGTTCTTTCGGAGGATGATTTTGGGTTGATTGAGGCGCTCCGAAAAGATTATGAAGTTCGCTTTGCAAGCTCACCCCTAGATCTCAACTTAATTGAAGGAATGGGTTTTATTTATGCCGTTTGTTTTTCAAATTTGAAAAAAGCTCTTGAGTTTTATAAAAAATTGTATTCTCTTTCAAGCGACGAAAGAATAAAAGCTCGCACCCAGTTTCTTATTGATCGGTTAACCGTGCAACTTGAAATGTCCCATCAAATCCAATCTGATGCGTTAAGCAAAAATCGTGAGGAGCGTTTAAAAGAATGGAATGAGATGGAAAAGCAAGAGCGTTTGGCCGCTCAAAACGAGAAGGCAAATCAGCAATCAGAAAGGTTAAGCGAGTTATACCGCTCTCGGGATGATTTTAATGCAAGACTTCCCCAGATAGAAGATCAGGTGAAATACCTGGAAGAAGAACTGGATAGAACAGACGGACTTTGGCACGCGACCAACAATCGCATGTATCGAAGGAAAAGGGAAACCGCCAAGGACGAATTAGATGCGAAGAAGAAGGAACTTGAAGGTTCAAAAAAGAAAGTTGAAGAAATAGAGAATGAAATTAATAGAATTTCAAAAGCCATGGAAGCTGAGGCCGCCGCAACACAAAAAATGCCTAATCCGGACAACCCTGAAAACACGGTTCCAACCTCCGGTGAAGATAACTTAGGCGTTTCAAACCCTTCAAATACTCCTTTTGTAACGCCTTCGAATGGGCCTTCCCAACCTGATACCTCAACTTCTATAGGCTCAGAGGTTCCTTCTACAACCAACGCGGTTGAAACCCCCCTTCCCCCGGTTGGAGGTGACCAAGACCCTGCTCTTCCAACTGAAAGTCCGGATTTCCCCGCAAATTCAAACAGTTCACAATAGAAAAAAAACCCAGGTTCTTTTTGAAAAGAACCTGGGGTGATTGTCTTCCTTACAAGCTTAAAGCTTCAACCGGACAGACTGAAACGCAGGCGCCGCATTCAATGCATTCTGAACCTTTATAGTGGCTCTTTTCGTTTTCCATTTCTAAAAC
>JACPTH010000162.1:0-527 GCA_016192885.1 bacterium
ATAAAGAATTTAGGAGTGAATTCACTAATCAATTTGTACCGCTCTTCTTTTTTAAGGCTTTCAGACCCAAAAGAACAAAACAAACCTTTTTTGACCGACCAAATTAAAGCTTGGCGAAGTGAAATTCTTTCTTTGACTCTTCACGAAACTGATCCTGAAACTTTTGGGAGTTTTTCAAGACTTTTGCTGGCGGTTTCGGAAAACGACCCCATAATCCTTGTGCCCATCCTGAATCGCTTGCTTTCTTCCCTTTTCGCGGAAACCATGAAGACAATCTTGGCTTGGAATTTCCTGGAGACTGATGCTCTTTTTCAAGAGGTTTTAAGGCAAGACCCAAGCGTAGGCTCAATCTTAACTTCCGCGATGACCGGGAAATTTGGAGCGGATGTTATTCGAATTCTGGTAAAGAACCTAAGTTCACTTCAAAATGATGATTTGAAGACGTTCAAGAAAAACCTTTCCGGCCGTTCAATGCAGGCCAAGCTTTTTGATTTCCTTGAGGATTCTGATCCTCAGATAAGGAGCAC
>JACPTH010000162.1:591-6791 GCA_016192885.1 bacterium
AACTTGGAATCAATGATGGTACCATGGCAGTTCGAATAGAGCTTAAGGCTTTAGATCCTCTTCCAGAGCTTCGGCTGCTTGCAATTCAAGTTGCGGTATCCATGAACCACCCAAGGGTGATTCCAATCTTGGAACAGGCAAGCAAAGACCTTTCTCCCCTGGTTGCTCTTGAGGCTTTAAAGAAGTTAAAGCAATTCATTTCTGAAAGCCGCTTTGTTTCCTTCCTTACGCGTAATATTAACTCTCCTTCTGAAGAACTGCGCGGGTACGCATTGAATGAGATTGCAAAGATCACCCAGAAAAGGTACATCAGTAATTATCGGCTTTTGCCTTTGAACATAAAAAAATTAGCCGGTTCAGCCATTTTGAAACTTGATTCCACGTTTGTGGATCACCTGATCGAGGAATTGAAATCCCTTGATCCGGATTCTAGATTACGGGCCGCGTTGATCATGGAAAATCTCAAATTCGGCACGCAAGCGCAGGATGCTCTTTTAATGGGTATGAAAGACCCATCCAGTAAGGTTAGGGCTGCGATCGTAAAAACCCTGGGTGTTTTGGGAAACAAAGCACTTTTCAAACATTTAATTGGTTTTTTTAATGATCCTGACGAACGGGTAAGGGCGAATACCATTGAAGCAATCAAGCATCTGGGGCATGAACAAGCGGTACAAGTACTTTCCCCGTTTTTGAAAGACCCAAATAATAGAGTTCGAGCTAATGCCGCCTTAGCCGTTTGGCAGCTAGGAAAGGTAAAAATCCTACCCATAATACACTCTATGCTTTCAATGAACCACTTAATGCGAGCAAGCGCATTATGGGTTCTTGGGGTGATTAATTCTGAAACGAATATACCAATAATTCTGAGATATTTTAAGGATAAAGACGATACCGTTCGATTGAACGCAATTAAGGCAATTTCAAAAATCCATTTGGAGACCCTTCGAACTTTGATTCCGGCGTTGAGAAAAGACCCGAATCCGGAGATTCGACGCTTAGTGGAAGAAATCAGCTACAAATTAATATGAACCCGCCAGATACTCCGTTCGTTAAATTTGCAAAAGCCTTAAGATTCCATTTTGCAACGGCCCCCTATGAGATGGAGCTTCTTCTTTTGCTTTGTTTTCTTTTTCTTCTTTTTTTTCTTTGGTTCCTTTTGCGTAAAAAGCCCGACCAAGAAAACAACGTTAGACAACCACAGGCCGATGTCGATTTTTTTAATCTGGTTATCTTGCAGAAAGGATTAGAGGAAGCCGAACAAATGGTACTGCTTGAATTGAGCAGGCAATTTAGGATGGTTCCTATTTACTCTATTCTGTTGCAGGAATCGGCATTTGATAAATTAATTGGAAAAATTCAACAAGAGATTGCGCTTTCATCTAGTTCAACAAATTTAGAGGAAAAGCTTGAATTAGCGCAAAAGCTTCGGAAAAAGCTTTTCCCCTCCTAACTTTACAAAACTACTTGGTTTCTCCCTCTTTAATAAAGAGTTCTTCCTCTAACTTATTTAAAGATGTTTCTTCGGGAGTTTCGAAGAATAATTCTTTTGAAAGTGAATCAACCTTTTCAATTTCCGCAGGTAAATTCTTAAAAAGAATGCTCTTTCGAAAGGCAATCCCGGTTCCGGCTGGTATTAGCTTCCCGATTATTAAATTTTCCTTTAAGCTTTTCAAACGGTCAACTTTGGATTTTATCGCGGCTTTGCTTAATACTCTCGTAGTTTCTTGGAAAGAAGCTGCTGAGATAAAACTATCGGTCGTCAAAGAAGCTTTTGTAATCCCTTGGATCATTGGATGGCCCGTTGGGGGTCGTTTTTTCTTGTGCAACATCTCGGCAACCTTTTCTTCAAAAACCTTTACGTGGACCATTTCATTCGGGAGAAAATCGGAATCTCCCGGATCAACAATATCAACCTTTCGAAGCATTTGCCTGACGATTATTTCAACGTGTTTATCGTTAATACTGACGCCTTGGTCGCGGTAAACCCTTTGGACTTCTTCCAACAGATATCTTTGGACGTGTTGCAATCCTACGAGTTTTGCAAGTTTTTTCGGAAAAATCATTCCATCCGTGATAGGGTCACCGGCTTCAATGTATTCACTGTCGTGAACGATTAGGCCTGTCATTCCATATTGCGCTCTAACCGGCTTTTCATTATTGTTAAGGTCGATAATCGAAATCGAATTCCCGCTGATTCTTAATATTCCCGATTCTTCGGCAATGATAGCCTCTTTTTTGGGCCGACGAACCTCAAACAATTCCGCGACTCTTGGAAGCCCTTGAATAATATCCGTGGTCTTTTTCCCCGTAAAACCCCACTTGGCGAGGATCTCCCCCTCTGAAACAATTGCCCCGTCTTCGATTCTTAGCTCGGCCCCGTCCATTATCTGATAGGCTTCTCCTGGTCTGATAATGATGCCTTCAATTGTATTTCTGGTTTTTCCCTCTTTGGAAATTTTTCTATCAAGTAGAACTACTCCGTTATTGCTTGAATTGAGAACTCCCAAAGTTTGGCCCTCAAAGACATCATCTCCGTCGCGCACTAACAATGACTGGGAGGCTGCCATTTCTCTGGTGATTCGATATTTCTTTTCGCGCAAAATCTTTTTGGTTATCTTAATGCCGCCTCCGCCAGATTCGTCCGCTTCAAGTTGTTCGTACTCTTCAAATGTAATTGGCTCGAGGGTAAGTTCACAATCCCTTTGGATCATTTTGTTTTCATAGAACTTAACTTTCAAACTTGCGGGATAATTAAACTCAACACCGGAGTAGACCAGGATTTTTTCAATGATATCTTCGCAAACAATTTTATTATACCCATAAATATAATTTACTTTACCGTTAATATCGCTCACTATGGGGTTGACATCAGTTATCAGCTTGTCTCCAGTTTTTACGGTTTGCCCATCCTCAACACGAATAACTCCGCCTTGCGGGACGGGATAAACAATCGCCTGTTCTTCTCCGGTAATTTTTACGCTTTCTTGCTCATCTACAACGAGGTAAATCTCCCTAATATTGTGTTTGTGGTCATCGATTATCTTAAGGAGAGTATCGTCTATCGTTACCCCGGGTTCCGCGTATGTCTCGCCTGTGTCATGGTTTACAACCGATCGAGCCAAGGTTGCATTTACAATTTGGGAAACTTCGGAAAACATGAGTTGTATTCTGCGCTCGCTTTTCATTTTAACCAGTTCTACAACTCCGTCAATCTCGGATTGGATTGTTAAACGCGTGGTTAGTTCTCCGTCTTCCTGGACGTCATGGCCATTTGGAACCTTGCAGTTTTCCTTTGGACGCAGAATAACCCCTTTTGGAATTTGATACTCGATTTCATTCTTGATAATGACTCTTCTTCGATCGAGAGTCTTGTTTGCCGTACTTTTGTCGTTAATAATTCGAACGATCCCGGAAATTGGGGCCTTCAAGGAGAGCATATGATTCTGCTCATCAATTGCAGCGGAGATTTCTCCCCTAAACTCATAACTTTCCATGACTTCTCGGGAAACTTCAATTAAGGATCCGTTCGCGGAAAGAAACACCTTTCCGTCGATTTCTGAAATCACTGAAAGGAGCCTATCACCAGGATTAACGCTATCCCCATTTTTAACATTTAAAACCATTCCCCCGGTTTTTAGTGAAAAGTCTTTAGATTCTTTCACGCCTTTTGGAAGGTTATAAATTACTTCTTCTTTAGATTTCGTATCTTTGGGAAAAACAAAAACCATTCCATGGTCACTTATGACTTGCTTGTTTTTTACCCTGATATTTTCAAATTTTGCAATCCCGTTAAGTCGGGAAATAGCCGCGCGGCGCTCAATAACGGTTTCAGCCAAAAGGTTCCCTGCGTGAATGATTTCATTATCCTCGACCTTTAAAGTCGCTCCTTGAGGAATTTTATATTCTTCAATATGGAAATCTTTTGTAACCGGGTCAAATTCTTGGGTCAATATTTTGATTATCCCTTTTTCGGAAACAACCATCCCATCTTTTTGGTCGATGTTTTCAAAAATAACTTCTCCTGTATATCCGGTTACAACATGGTTTGGATTGTATTCGGCGACTTCCTTACCCTGGCCGACTCTATCGCCGTCTTCAACCTTCATTTCCGCGCCCACGGGGATGTGGATGCGATCGACCTTTCCATCGGTGGTGTCGATAACCAAATGCCCGCCGACAACCACAGTACGAATATTGGTGCCAAATTCAGTTTTATCAAATGTTTCGCTTCCGGAACCGATTTCAAACTTTGTTCGATCCGAGACTCTCGCTAAACGCAAGCTATGGAAATCAACCGTTCCGGAACTTCTTGTTTTAATAAAGGATCTATGTGCGACAGCGACTCCGCCAAGATGGAAGGTGCGCATGGTCAATTGAGTACCAGGTTCACCAATGGATTGGGCGGCAATAATTCCCACCGCTTCGCCAATATCGACGACTTTTCCGGTTGACATATCCGCGCCGTAGCAATCTTGGCAAATTCCGGATTTCGCTCTGCAAGTAAGAGGGGAACGAATGGTAATTACGCTACGAACTTTAATTTCCTGAACCCCCGTTTCACGAATTCTTCTTATGGCGTATTCATTTAAAGGCCTATCAGGTCGAAGAATGATTCGATTTGTCTTTGGGTCGATTACCTGATCCGCGCAAATCATGTTTGGACGAAGCCTTTCAGTGGAAACCGGATACTCGCAATTGTTCTCAATCGCGAGGGAAATTTCATCAGAGCAATAAAGGCCTGCGACTAACTTTATGCTTTCGCCTTTTTGAATTACGGAGATTTCTTTGCCCGTTACGGGATGCAATATCGGTTTTGCCAAAATCCTTCCGGAAATCCGCTGGCGTACCGGAACAATAATGTCATCAACCAAAACATTGTTTGAACTTCTGTTTTGTCTGATGGGGAAGATTTCAATTCCATGGGAAGTTTTGCAGTCAGGAATCGTAATCACTACATCTTGCCCGACATCTACCAGTCGTCTAGTAAGGTATCCGGAGTCGGCTGTTCTAAGAGCCGTATCGACCAAACCTTTTCTGGCTCCGTATGTTGAAATGAAATATTCCGATTGATTAAGTCCTTCCCTAAAATTTGATTTAATCGGAAAAGCTAATATGTCACCGTGGGGGTTGGACATCAAACCACGCATGGCGGCAAGCTGGCGAATTTGTTGCATGTTTCCACGGGCTCCCGAAAAGGCCATCATGTAAATAGGATTGTAATCTCCTTTTTTTCCGGTCACCTCGAACGCTTGGAGAAGATCGTCAGAAACGTCTTCGGTAGCTTTGGTCCAAATATTTACTTCAGCTTGTTTTCGTTCGTCTCGGCTTATCTCGCCTTTTTGGTATCTTTCGAGGACTTTTGCGGCTTTGGAATCAGCTTGGTCAATAATTTCACGCTTTTTGGGGGGATTCACCATGTCCACGATCGAAATTGTTAAACCTGACAAAGTGGCATATTTAAACCCCATATCTTTTAGTTGATCTAAGGTTTCCCCAACCTGACGCAAACTGCAGGAATTAAAGATATTCTTAATCAGGTTGGCGATTGTTTCCTTTCGAATGGCGGTATTTTGAAATGGAACCCCATGCGGAAGGGCATTGTTAAAAATGATCCGACCAATCGTGGTTTTTAAGTAATGGGAATTTCGGTTCTCGGAGTTTTTTGGACCTAATAGATTCTGAATCTTTTCTTCGGAAAAAGCTGCTCTATGAATAAAGACCGGATACTGGAGATTGAAGCCGTTTGTTTCGGAGGCATTTATTGCTTCGTTGATGTTTGAAAAAACAGGCGGGCTAAAAACAGTTAAATTTGAAACCTTGGAATCGTTCAACTTTTCAACAACTTCTTTACAATCGACGATGGTACCATGTTCTAAAACAAGAAGTTTTTTATCATCGAAGACATCTTGGGCAATTTTGAAATTCATGAAACGATCGGAGCTTAACAGAATTTCGCCCCAGTTTTTGTGATTTGAAAGATCAATAACACGGGTTGGATAGTTTTCTCGCTCCGGGTGCTCAACGGTCAAATAAAAAATCCCTATGGTCATATCCTGGGTGGGGTTGCAAATTGGTCTCCCATCAGCAGGTTTAAGAATATTGTTACTTGCCATCATAAGAACTCGAGCTTCAATTTGGGCATCGATAAGCAAAGGAACATGTACAGCCATTTGGTCGCCGTCGAAATCAGCGTTGTAAGC
>JACPTH010000392.1 GCA_016192885.1 bacterium
ATTCCTCTTGTTCAGGGTCTTTGGTCATCGCCAGATAAATTACCGCGCTTTCTGGGGTTAGTTTTTGGGAAAAATCATCAACAAGGTCTTTTACGATATCCTTGTAATTCACGACTCCTATCAAGCGATCGTTATTATCTACGACTGGCAAAGCCTCGACTTCTTGAGACAATAAAAGGGAAGCGGCCTCCTGAATCGTGGCATTGGCATTGATTTTCTTGAATGTCTTTATCATGTAATCTTCTATGGGTTCATCCGGAGCCACGGCAGCCGCGGTAGCCAAGTTGTTAGGGGTCAGGATTCCGACGAGCGCCTTTTTTGAATCAAGAACCAAAAGACACTCGGGTTGATGTAACAACATGATCTCCTTCAAATGAAATACGGTTTGGTTAAGATCGACCGTAATCGGATTGGGCATCATAATATCTTTTACCCGAATATTCATTTCGAACACCTCTCCTTAATTTGCCGATTAAAATACTAAACTTTTTTCGTTGGAATGCGTGAAAAAATCATCCGGCCCGCGGATGTCTGTAAAATATTCGTAACCACGGTCACGACTTTTTTCCCAATGCTCGGTCCGCCATTTTCGACGACAACCATCGTTCCGTCAGTGAGATAACCCACCCCCTGTCCGGATTCCTTACCCGGTTTAATTATCTGAATTTCAACTTCCTCCCCGCTTAAGGCGATAGGTTTTAACGCGTTAACCAAGTCATTGAGATTTAGTACCCGTACATCTTCCAACTCGGCGATTCTTTTTAAGTTGTAATCATGCGTAATCAACCTCGCATTTTCGGTTTTCGCGTGTTTCACCAATTTTGCATCCACCTGCATAATTTCAACGAAATCATCTTCGGAAATGCAAACTTGATCGGGTCTTTCCTTTCGCAGTTGAAACAACAACTCGAGAGCTGATTTTCCTTTGTTTCGCTTGGAAGGGTCTGATGAATCCGCAATCAACTGAAGCTCATTCAAAACGTATTTTGGGACAATAATCTTTCCCTCTAAAAACCCAAGCCTTAAAAGTTCGGAAAACCTCCCATCAATAATTGAACTGGTATCGATAAGTTTAGCGGGGACCGCAATGTTTGAAGACCACTTAGCGTTTCCCGCCCCCTTATATCTAAACAGAATGGTTATCCCCAGGAAAGCGAACAACAGGTTTACAAGCAAGATAAAAGAAAAATTGAGAAACGGAACCATGGAATTAAAATACTTATTTTCAAAAGAAAGGATCTGAAAACCTTTTGGGAAAAAAAAGTACATGGGTAAAAAGAAAAGATTTACGGTTACAAGACCTAGCAAGGTTCCGGTTGCGCCCCAAAAAAGGTCAAAGCTATTGGTTCTTTCAAGTCTGGATTTTATCCAAATTTGAAGTTCCCGACCCGCCATTGTTGAAACCCCTACAATCGTTCCGGTAATCACCATCAAAAATTGGATAATTTGAAGAATCACATTTTTACTCGGACAAATTTATTTTTGCGAAAGGTCATCATTATTGAAAAACAATCTTTTGTAGAGCGTCTCCTCCAAAAAGTTGGGTATTCATGATAACGAGCGAAAGGGTTGATGTCAAGAAAGGAACCCCTTGATTATTCTTTTCTTCTTGATTTTTCCGCGTTTTAGAATACTTTCTTATCTTGATGTGGAGCTTAAAATTTCAAAATCGGCTTCGGATGACCGTAACCCTGATTTTCTTGGCGGGGACGGTAATTTTTTTCTTGTATCATTTTTGGGCCGAGATAAACATCCTAAACGTATTTGAGATAAAGTATCGATATACGGTTTTTTCCGTAATTCTAGAGAAATATCTCATTTGGATTACATTGATATGGCTCCCCGTAATGGTCGGTTTGATTTTTATCGGGATCCCAAGCGGCCCGATTATTTTTTGGGGAATTTTGCTTTGGGGCCCTGTGATTGCCTTCGTTTTTCACGTTCTCGCAAATTTATTTTCCACAAGGTATATCCTAAGGAAGTTCTCCGCCGCCGCCAAGGAATCTCCCATGCTTGAACCTGAGATGATAAATTTATTGAAGAATTCCGAGCTTTCCGGCTTTGAACTTGCCCTTTGGCCTAGATTGTTCCTTGCGCTCCCCCCAAGAACCCTCGATCTTTTTATCGCAACCGTGAGAATTGAAACCGAACGGGAACCCGAGCTGCTTTACCGAACCCTATTAGGAACTTCTCTTAGATGCGGAATGCAGGCAACCTGGATATACGCGGTGATAAACGTTCTCACGGATTTCAGACCTTTTCCCGAGCGCGATATGGCGGCATTTCTTTTTGCTTCCGGAGCTTTGCTTTTTTCCGCGATACTTGTCCGAATCCCTGAGTTTGTTCCAGGGAAAAGAGCCATGAGAAAATTTTGCCTAGGCTGGATAGGTGAAACCGTTCTTCCCGCTAAGAGCCCTGAATCACTCTCCGAATTTTCAAAAACCTCAGAGCAAAATATTCCGTAAGCGTTCAGCCATCAGCGCTAAGAAAGGCGAAATAATGTACCCTCCGGAATTGTCTCAGCCACCCGCATGGCGGGTGGAAAAGGATTTTCTTGGGGAGCGCGAGGTTCCCTCAACGGCCTATTATGGAATTCACACCCTTCGAGCGTTTGAAAATTTTTCAATCACCGCTCGAAAGGTTCCTCAAGAAGTAATTAAAGCCTTTGCTATTATCAAGAAGTCAGCGGCTATTGCAAATGGAAAATCCGGCGAGATTGCCGAGAGTCTTGTTGGGGCCATGATTTCAGCTTGCGATGAGATTGTAAAAGAGAAGTTTCTGGAAGAATTTATCTTGGATCCCCTCCAAGGCGGGGCGGGAACCGCTACGAACATGAACGTTAACGAAGTCATAGCGAATAGAGCCAATGAGATTCTTGGTTTTCCCCTTGGTTCCTATTCTCCAATTCATCCTCTTGACCACGCGAATAGAGGGCAAAGCACTAACGATGTTTTTCCTACCGCGGTAAGAATCGCCGCGATTTGGGACCTTAGAGAGCTCATTGACGAGGTGACAAAGTTGTACGAAGCTCTCAAGCTGAAGGAAGTTGAGTTTTCCGCGATTCTAAAAATAGGCAGAACTCAACTACAAGATGCTGTTCCGATAACCTTAGGAGCCGAGTTTTCAGCTTACGCCGAGGCGATATCCAGAGATAAATGGCGACTTTTTCGCATTGAGGAAAGATTGAGGGTTCTTAACCTAGGTGGAACCGCAATCGGAACCAGCATCAATGCCAGCCGCGATTTTCAACTGGAACTTATAAATGCTCTTCGGGATGAAACCGGGATCGCTTTATCCAGGGCTGAAAATCTCGTTGAAGCGACACAAAACGCAGACATTTTTTCGGAAGTTTCGGGCTCTTTA
>JACPTH010000183.1 GCA_016192885.1 bacterium
TCCTCCCCTTGTTTTCTTAAGTTATTGATCAGATCAACCATGTCGCCGGTAGTAACGATGCAGGGAAAACATTCCTTTCCGGAGGTTGCACTTTTGCCGAATTCCAATCCGGTTTTGGTGTAAGTGGGCATTACCTTGGCCTTGCGCCCGACTCCTTCAAAAGCCGCCGCCAAACAAGGGGAAATTGCGGCCATCTTTGGAATGTAGAGAGTCCGTCCGGAAAGCGAAGCGGAAGATTTACGCGAAATAAAGTGAACGTCCTTGTTTAGCGTCCGTACTTTCTTTTGATTTTTTATCGCATCAAGAAAAGCAAGCAGTCGGGTTTCAACGCCGGCCCCCGCGGAATGTTCATCAAGTTCAAGTTCCAGATACGGTCGATTCGTTCGACACATTTCATGGTTGAAAAAATGAAGGATGAATGAATCAGGTCCGCATGCAAAACTCGTAAGATAAAGGCCAAATAGCCTGGGATCATTATTAATAAACTTTGCGGCTTTAAGAATTTTATTTCCAAACCCCCAAAACATATTCGGGTATTCTTCGTTGATTTCTTCCTTCTCAATGTCTAAAAAATCCTGGGGAATTGCTATCACACCCAATCTGGAAAATGCCGCAAACAAGTTTAAGTTGGTACGAGAATCATATGCGTTATACGGCCTTCCAACAACAACAATCGCTCGACTATCCTTCAAGCCTGCCAATGTGACCGCACCGATTCTTTTAATCTCAGCGTCAAATTTCGACATGGCTTGCCGGGCTTTAAAATGTGCCTTCTCGAATAAAAACGAATCAAACGGAAGTCCGAGGCGTTGAAATTCACCTTGAATTGACGATTTAACCGCTTCCTTTCCCTTATTGAGATAGAGGGCAGGCATTATGATTTTTCTTTGATCAAGATCTAAAGCGGCTTGAAGCATGTACGTGTTTGCTTCTAAATATGGGCAATAATAACCTTTCATATCCGGTTTCGCTTCCATCTCAATCATCAACGGAAGAAACAGATAGTCCGTTTTATTTTTCAAGTAACGCACATGACCATGCGATATTTTAACTGGAAAGCATGATTCACACGTCATTACCTCTATTCCCTGATCGACGATGGAAGTATTCGTTTCGGGAGATATCAAAACATTAAATCCCATTTCACTGAAGAGGTGCACCCAGAAAACTCCAAGTTGAAAAAAATTCAAGGCCTGCGGGATTCCGATTGTTAATTGATTACCTTTGGGCGGGTTACTTTCCTGTGCAATATCAAATGCACCCTCGATTGATTTTAAAAAAATACTTTGTCTGATCCGATGAAAATCA
>JACPTH010000184.1 GCA_016192885.1 bacterium
ACGAAGGGAAATAAAATCCGCATCAAATGGGTCAAGAGAACCACGCATTACGTCAAGGGTTAAACTTGCAATGATGTCGGCGGAACAAGAAATTTGAAGCCCCCTATGGAGGGAAAGCCCTAAAACTGAGGTCATTGCCCCTGTACCATTAATTAGCGCAAGGCCTTCTTTTGCTTGAAGCTTTAATGGCGTTAACCCCGCTTTTTTCAAGCTTTCATTGGCCGGAATCTGCTGTCCGTTTTCCCCGATTGTTTCGCCTTCCCCGATTAGAACCAAAGCCATGTGGGAAAGGGGGGCCAAGTCCCCTGAACTTCCAACGGACCCTTTTTGAGGGACCCAAGGAACTACATTATGATTAAGAAGATCGATAAGGCCATGGATAATTTCAGGGCGAACCCCGCTTACGCCTTGCAAAAGTGAATTAATTCTAATAGCCATCATTCCCCTGACTTCGGATCGAGAAAAGGGATCTCCGACCCCGGTGGCATGGCTTCGAAGAAGATTGGTCTGAAGTCTTTCAATATCACCTGTACCTATTCTGGTGTTGCAAAGGTGCCCGAACCCGGTGGTAACCCCATAAACTACTCGTTCATCAGAAACCAGTTTATCAACAATCTTTCTACATTGGGAAACTCGCTCAATTGTTTCAGGAGAAACAGAAACTTTCTTTCCCTCTGAAATTTGCCTTAATTTGTCTAGAGTTAAGTTATTCCCATTCAACTCAATCATTATTTCTATCCTTCATTCGGCAAACGAAATGTGACAATCTTTCCATCCGAAAAAATTATAGCACATTTCTTGAATTGCTGAAATTTTCAAATTAATTCAGCAAAATCTATTTTATTAAATCGCGGTGATAGAAATAGCCGATTCAGGTTTTGCAGGGCAATGATATTCGCATTCACCGCAACCGGTACATCGCTCGCTCACAAGTGAAGGTGGAAGGTCGGGCTGAGTGAATTCAAGCGCATTAAATTTCTTTGAGCAAAAATCAACGCAAATTGTACAATGTTCGCCCTTTTTCCGAAGGCAAAATTTGCATTCTATGGTTGCTTTTCCGATAACTATCCTTTCGCCATTAGGTGGGGAAACCAGTGCTCCGGTTGGGCAGGAGGATATGCAAGGAAACCCATCGCACATTCGGCAATAATTGTATTTAAGGATCAAAGATGGAGTTTCTTCGCTGAATACGGCT
>JACPTH010000185.1 GCA_016192885.1 bacterium
ATTGACCAATCTTTCTAATTCAGCCGTTCCCCTAATTCCACCGATAAAATCAATTCGTTTATCTTTTCTGGGATCAATAATCCCAAGAATTGGAAAAAGAATATTGGTTTGAAGAATTGAAACATCTAAGCTAAGAATGCAATCATTAGAATCAAACGACCCAGGTTTTGATCTGAGTTTATACCATTGACCATTCAAGTACATTCCAAATTCATTTTTTACCGAAGGTTTCTTCTCGCGAGTTTTCTCAACAAAGAACTTTTCCCCAATTTCTCTGATGAAGGTTTCCTCGGATAACCCGTTTAAATCTTTTATTGCTCGATTATAGTCCATAATGAGTAAGTGGTTATGAGGAAACAGAACCGCCAGGAAAAAATTATACTCTTCTTCCCCGGAGTGGTTGGGATTCGATTCCTTTTTTTTTCGCGCAAATCTTGCGGCTGCTGCTGATCGATGGTGTCCATCAGCAACATAAAGATTTGGGATTTTTGAAAATTCATTAGCAATTTTTTCGAGCCATTTGGCTTCGGTAACTACCCAAAGAATGTGCTGAATCCCATCCTCGGTTGTAAAATCAAAATCAGGATTCTTTAAAATTTCGCAGCCGATTAGATCGTTTATTTTTTCATTTGCTCTGTAGGTTAGGAAGACAGGCCCAGCATTAGCATTAATGCTTTCAAGGTGTTTCAAACGGTCATCCTCTTTATCTATTCGCGTCAGTTCATGTTTTTTTATCGTATCATCCCAATATTCATTTGCCTCACAGCACGCAACGAGGCCAATTTGGGAACGCCCATCCATAACCTGTTTGTAAATATAGAAGCTTTTTTCGGGGTCGGGTAACAGGTACCTCTGCCTTTTAAAAAGCTCGAAGTTATCCTTTGCTTTCTCATAAACCTGGGGGGAATACAAATCTAATTTGGGGTCTAACTCGATTTCAGGTTTGGTTACCCGCAAAAAAGAATATTGGTTCCCCAGGGAAAGTTTTTTGGCTTCCTCTGAGTTAAGGACGTCATACGGCAGGGAGGCTAATTTAAAAACAAGTTCTTTTGGAGGGCGAATCCCTTTAAAAGGACGAATAAAAGCCATAAGTCAACTTTTTTTGTTATGGGTTACTTTTTTCGCTCGTAGATTCTGAAGTAATAACTAATGGTGGGGCTGAGGGAAGGCAGGCTTTTCTAGACAAATTTACTCGACCCTGAGTATCAATTTCGGTTACTTTAACGGAGACCTCATCACCAATATTTACTACGTCCTCGACGCGATTTACCCTCTTATTGTCAAGTTGACTAATGTGAACCATTCCTTCTATCCCAGGCAATATCTCCACGAACGCCCCGGATTTTATTATTCGCTTCACCTTTCCGGAATAAACTTTTCCCACCTCGGCATCTTCGGTTATGCGGCGAATCATGTAAATGGCTTTTTGGGAAGCTTCCGCGTCCGGACTTACAACCATGATGTGGCCGTTATCTTCAATGTCAATCTGAACCTTTGTTTCCTCCTGAATTTTTCTGATCATCTTTCCGCCTGGGCCGATGACATTGCGAATTTTTTCAGGATCAATTTGAATGCTGGTTATCCTTGGCGCAAATGCTGAGAGAGCAGTTCTGTGGGTAGATAGACCTTCATTCATCCTCGATAGAATAAACAATCTTCCCTCTTTTGCTTGGGATAAAGCAACGCGCATGATATCAATGGTGACCCCTTGAATTTTTATATCCATTTGGAGAGCCGTTATCCCCTTTGAAGTTCCGGCAACCTTGAAATCCATATCACCAAAGTGGTCTTCATCTCCAAGGATATCTGATAAGATTTTAAAATTTTCGCCTTGCTTGATCAAACCCATGGCGATTCCGGCTACCGGGGATTTCAGCGGTACCCCCGCATCCATGAGGGCTAAGCTTCCAGCGCAAACGGAAGCCATCGAAGAGCTACCGTTGCTTGAAAGAATTTCACTCACGACACGAACTGTGTAGGGGAATTCCTTCTTAGGGGGGATCATTGCCTGAAGAGATCGCTCGGCTAACGCCCCGTGGCCGATTTCCCTCCTTCCAGGGCCTCGCATCGGTTTTGTTTCACCGGTAGAAAAAGGCGGAAAATTATAATGCAGTATAAATTGTTTTTTGTATTCTTCATCAATTCCATCAATTACCTGTGATTCGGAAGCCGCAGCCAAGGTAACAACTCCCAAAGCTTGGGTTTGCCCGCGAGTGAATAAAGCGGACCCGTGGGTTCTGGGTAAAAAGCCTGTTGCAACGGATATTTGCCTAATTTCGGAAAGGTTTCTACCATCGATACGCCTGTTTTCGTCTAAAATCAACCGGCGNNNCATAAGTGGTTTTGATTGAAGAAGTTAGTTTCTCTCGCGCCTGCGAAAATTTTTCTTTTCGGGCGGTTTTATCTTTTGTACATAAAGCTTCTTTAATGTTTGAAAATACCGTGTTACGAACGAAACTTTCAAAAGCCGGATCTCTTTCAGGAATATTAATTTTAATTTTGGGTTTTCCAATTCTCGATGCAAGATCTTTTTGAGCGGCAACCATCTTTTTAATGTTTTCATGCGCAAATGAAAGCGCGCTGAGGATATCTTCTTCAGAAATCTCTTGGCTTCCGGCTTCAACCATGTTAATTGCTGAATCCGTCCCGGCTACGATTATATCCATGGAACTTTGTTCAATTTGGGTTGGAGATGGGTTTAATATTAGCTTATCCGCGATTTTCCCGACTCTTACGGCTCCAATTGGGGTGGTGAACGGGAGGTCGGAAATCAACAATGCGCAACTTGATGCGTTTATTGCAAGAACATCAACTTGGTTGGTTAAATCATAGGAGAGAACGTACGAGACAATTTGAACGTCGTTGTAATAATGGTCTGGGAACATTGGACGTAAAGGGCGGTCAATCAAGCGTGAAGTAAGAATTTCCTTGCTTGTTTGTCTTCCTTCTCGTTTGAAAAAGCCTCCGGGAATTCTTCCTGCGGAATAAGTTTTCTCAAAATAATCAACGGTAAGCGGGAAAAAATCGCACCCTTCTCGAGGTTCCTTGCTGGCTACCACGGTCGAAATGACAATTGAATCCCCTGATCGGATGAGAACGGCTCCATTTGCCTGTTGGGCCATCAAACCCGCTTCGAAAACTATGTTTTGAGTTTCAAGCTGACATGCGACGGTTTGTATTGAGTGTTCCATCTATTTATTACACCTTACCTGCGGATTCCGAGGCGCTTGATAAGGCTTTGGTAGCGGTCTAGGTCTTTCTTCTTTAGGTAGGTCAAATGTCGCTTTCTGGAGCCGATCATTTTTAATAATCCCCTTCTGGAATGATGGTCTTTTGGATGAGTTTCGAAGTGGGAGATCAGATTGTTAATGTGGGTGGTAAGGATGGCTACTTGAACTTCAGGGGACCCGGTATCCTTTTCGGACGTTCCAAAATCTTGAATGACCTTACTTTTTTGTTCTCTTGAAATTGACACTGACTTATGCTCCTATACTTAATATTGATGATCCAAGAATTAACTCATTCGGTCCAATCCTAGATCAACGATGAGGAATTATATCATAATTTTAATTGGCGTTCCATGTTTCACCGGTAAAATAAAAGGAAAATCGAAAAATAAATTGAGGCTCTTGCAAAATTATTTTTGAAAAACCTTCGGAACCGGGTAGGCGCAGGCTTTACCCCACTGCCATTAACTTAAGGATTAATCTTGTCATCTCGAACGAATGTGAGAGATCTAAAACCTTCACCAAAAATGCAAAAAGATTTCTCACTTCGTTCGAAATGACAAAAGAAAGTGTAGCCTTTTTCTTAAGTTAATGGCAGCGAGGCTTTACCCCCTCACTCTTATTGAAAAAGAGCCGAAAGCTTTTGGGAAAAAACGATATCGAATTACCAGCGATCATCGCGCCTAGATCGAGAAAAGGTTTCGTAATGGCCGGGCAAAAGACTTCCTCGACTAGAATGTGAAGTTCTTCCCAAAAATCGCGATGAAATTCCCCAACCCTTTTCAAAAGCGAGATTGCTTCCCGCCACGCTTCGCTCGCGGCTTCGGCAGAACTTTCCTTGCAACGACAGGGTGAAGAAGGTGTCATTGCGAAGCGCTAGCGGTTGCGAGCGAAGCGCGGCAAAGCAATCTTAAAACCTATCGCGATTTTTGGGTTCTAATCCTGACAAGTATTTTCTCAAAAGCCTCAAAAGATTGGTTAGTAAGAATTGCTGCATTTTGGGTAGATTTCTCTGGGTTTCCTAATCGCAAAATGATATCATGGTTTGTGATAAGGTCAAAGGATGGACAGACTTGAACACGGTCATTTAATTCTTCCAAA
>JACPTH010000187.1 GCA_016192885.1 bacterium
CGCGTCGGAAAATTGGCGAATAATCTTGATTTCCTTGAGGCAATTAATAAAGCCCAAAAGGTCGTAAGTTTTTAATTTCTTCTTTTATTTATCCGGTCCTTGAGAGGATTTTCCTTTCCCTTCAAAAACGTCGGAGGAA
This sequence comes from bacterium, assembly GCA_016192885.1. Classification (GTDB taxonomy): domain Bacteria; phylum Muiribacteriota; class Ozemobacteria; order Ozemobacterales; family Ozemobacteraceae; genus JACPTH01. The sequence continues at coordinate 140 of JACPTH010000187.1, forward strand.
TCATAATTCAACGTTCCCCCGGGAATCGGGTAGCGTTCCTTGATGTAGCGAATGAAACCCAACAAGGAAAGGGAATAAGCTTTGATAATCGTTCCCCAATGAATTTTTGACATCGACAATTCCTCCAAAATAAATCCCGCCATTTCATTTATCGACTAATCCAAAAATTTTCTGAAACCTCCTTGTAACCAAGCCAATTTTCGATTGATTTCTTCCCTCATTTTTTTAAACTCCCTTACATATTCCGATTGCGGTGTCGATAAAATGAGCAGGGAAGAAGTATTTCTTTGAATAATTCTCTTTGGAATAGGTATTGAAGGATGAGCAAGAGGAAGCAAGTTTTCTTTAACAAGAAGTTTTTTCTTCTCGCGGTCGTATTTTGGGGAATCTCAATTTCCTCTATCGCTGAAATCCCAGGCATTCCTTCGGCGGTTCGAACGGTTGCGCGTCTGCAGGCTATTAATTCAAAGAGCGGCGGGGATGCGTGTTTAAGTCTTTTGATAAACCATGACTCACTCAATAACGCTTCCATAAAAAAACTTTCGGGAAGTATTAGACCTTTGGTCGGAGGAAGAAATTTTACCGCGGCGGATGTTGATTTTGCGGAGGTTCCATTTACTACCGCAAACGGGATCGGACTCACGAATCTGTATCATGACGGTGGAGAATGGCCAAACACCGGTGGAAACCCCGCGAGGGATGATGGACGGCCAAGTTTCGGGGTAGATTGGGCGGGTGAATTTTATGATTTGGATAAGAATAACCACTATCCCAAAGCGGTTCTCAGATACATCGGGAGCCATTGTTATATTTTTGTTCCTGCCATGTTCTTCCCGACCCTTTCACGGGGAATTTCAGGCACAGAAGACACAACCCCGGCCGCAAAGCCCGAATGGAACATGACATGGCCCGACACTAACGGTTGGGGAGGAGAAGTTTACTACTATGCGCCTGCAAGCGGGGTCAAAACCCTCGAACCTCGATTTGTTTTTGGGACCGATAAAAACCTTGCGAGATTAAAAATTAAAGAATTCGCGGATGAATTTGATGGAAAAATTTATTCTCAGGTTCGAGAATATTTTGGAACCGAACCTGACATCGACCAGGATGCCAAAATTTTCATTCTTCTAGATGATATTAGAGATGGAGTCGGGAGTTTCAGAGGATACTTTTGGTCGGGAAATCAATTTCCCAGAACTCAGGTTCCGTCAAGCAATGAAAAAGAAATGTTGTACATAGACCTTTTCCCCACATTTGTCTTGAATCCGACGCAGGGATATAGAACAACCGCACATGAATTCTCCCACATGATCCATTTTAACGAAGGAACCCAGGTCGTCAACGGGGTATTAAAAGAGGAAGAACGCTGGATAGATGAAGGGGTAGCGCAATACGCCTCTTACGTTTATGACAAAAGCCATACAACCAACCTTGATGAGTTTATCAAGGTACCGGATACTATTTTGGTTGAACCAAGAGTTAGCGTTTGGCTTGGATCAAACCCCTTCGCAAACTACGGCGCGTCATACCTTTTCATTTTTTACCTTATGGAACATTATGGAGGAACTACAATTCCAACCTTCATGCGGAATTTGATTCGGGATAAAACCGCCGGAATCGAGAGCGTAAACAACTCGCTCAAGGGGTTTAATACCACTTTTACGGATGTTTTCGCAGATTGGGCTATCGCCAATTTCCTCGACAAAACCAGAAAACTTGAAGGTAGCCCGCTGAATGACGGGAAATGGGGATATGCGGTTGACAACGATTTTGACACGACAAACAATTTAGGGGTTAATCAGAGCCTGCCCGTAAAGTTTTCCGAACGCGTTATTCTTGGACCTAACGGGGCGGTTCGTTCCGCGAACGTAAATCCTTGGGCTGCGGATTACATTGAAATTTCGGGAAATACCGGTAATTTAAACCTCGGTTTTGACGGGGATGATCGCACGACCTTCAAAACCGCCGTTATTAAGCGCGGCCCTAAGGTAGACCCATCGGTTGAATACATTTATCTCAATTCAAAGCAAGCGGGAAATTTAGTTGTACAGAACTACGGAGCGGGAAACTCCTATGAAAACGTTGTTTTGGTTCCGATGGTTACCGCAACCGCAAATTATGAGAAGATGAACTATACCTTTTCGGGAACGTTCGCCGATTTAAAAGTAGGTTTGTTCCCAAATCCGATTTTTGAAAATGAAATCCATGTGGTAGTTAGAACTCCCTTGAAGTTCTCAGCAGCTCCACGGGTACAAATGACATTTAATGGCGAACAAGGTTATTTAGTTATGACCCCGGTTAACGATAGTACCTATATAACGAATTACCATGTTAAATCCTCAGGGGAAGGCCTTGTTGAAGCTTTTGGAACCAACACGAACGGAACGATTTTGACTAATAGTATACGTTTTACCGCCGTATTCTACCCTCCAAAGAGTTCGGGGCTTTTAACCGCAGCCTTTGGGACTATTTCGGTTCCGGAAGGCGCGTTGAAAACCGGAGGATTAGTAATTTTAGCGATTCAAGACACCCAAACTTCATTTCGGGGGGTTTCAAGAGTTACGCCGACCCTTGACGTGGGGCTTCCGGTTTCCAAAGCTCAAACTCCCATCAAAATTAAAATTCCTTTACAAGGCTCAAACAATTTTCCGCCCGAGCAACTCGGGCTTTTTGAAGAATCGGAGGGAGGCCCAAAGTGGATTGGAAAGGCCTCCGTTGAATCCGATTTCGGTTGCGGGGAAATTTCAAAAGCCGGGCGAATTTTCGTTGCCGCTGATTCGATTTCCCCATCGATTGCGTCTCAAGGAATCGAAGCGGAACCAGGCCTAATAACCGTTGGAGTAACGGAAGAGGGTTCAGGTATCGAGCCTAAGTCCGTCATTGTTTCGTATGGAAACGAAAATCTCTTTGCAACATTTGATGAAAGTACAAAACGCTTGATGATTAAGGTTGGTTTCCTTCCTCGAGGCACGTACAATTTTGACTTAATGCTTTCCGACCGCTTAGGAAATGCAACCAGGGCGACTGTTTCCGCCAAAGTTGCAAGTACCTTTGGGCTTTCGCAAATCATTACTTACCCGAACCCTGCTAAGACGTTCGCTAAACTCCGGTGCTCCCTAGTCGGTGCGGCCGGAACCGCTGGAGTCCAAGCGACCATTCGAGATTCTTCCGGGGAAGAAGTTTTTTCGACATCGCTAAAAAACCTGGGAGCAGGAGTATTTGAAACGACGTGGGATTTAACAAATCGTGAAAGAGATAGGGTTTCGAATGGCGTTTACATTGTTGAAATAGAAGCATCCGATGGAAGCGGGGAAATTAGGAAACGCGGGAAAATTGCTGTAATACGCTAAAATAGCGAAATAGGAGAGTCGTCATGCGCAACGGAAAATTACTTATTCTCGCGCTTGTGTTGGTTACCTTTCCAATGATACAAAATTGCGGAGGGGGCGGCGGAGGCGGGGGTGGGTCGAATAGCGATTTAATTGTCGCTGATCAATTGATAAACGACGGTTGGTCGAATATTCAAGTCGGGAATTTTCAGACTGCGACATCAAATTTCCAACAAGCTCTATCCGCTACTCTTTCGGATTCCCAAAGAATTTCAGCCAATAATGGGCTGGGTTGGTCGCTCTCGAAGAGCGGAAAAATTCTTGAATCTATTCCATATTTTGAAATGGCCGCTGACCGGGACAACGAAGCGAAAGTCGGCTTGTCAGGGGCTCTTGTGTACCGCCATTTAACTGCAACCGATTATTTGCGGGCGGCTGAAATGCTTGGAAATATGCCTCCCGAGAAGTTTAGCTCATCTCATTCGGGCCTTGGCTTAAGTTCCGCCAAAGTTCACGCACTTGCTGCAATTGCCTACGCCCTGTCAGGTGACCAAGCAAACGCGAAAATTTACATAAATAAAGCCGCCGCTTTGGATTCAACGATGGTGGGAACTACCGTAGATAAAATAG
>JACPTH010000154.1 GCA_016192885.1 bacterium
CTTTCCCTATTCCCACGATATTTAGAGGAATATTTGGGGCTTCGAAGTCAGTAAGCCCCGGGTCCTTTCTTACCCCGGTAGTGCATCCAAAAAGGGTAAATAACATGAGCATTATTAGCCCGGCAAGAGGGAAGTGCTTTAGCCTTGCCGGTAATATCTTATTCGCCATAGGCGTTCTCCTTTTTCGCGGGCTTTTGGCCAATCGAACAATATATCGTCAGTTTTAAAGAAAGCTATTAGAAAAGTTTGCTTGTCTCAGACTTATCGGAATTTCAAGGTAAAAGGCTAAGTTTAAAAAACCAAGACTCTTTGTGTTGACATTCCAATCCCAAATTTGGTAGGTTATTTTAAATACCTTCTACCAATGAAGATCTTTTGGAAATCTTGAATGAAAGGGTGGTGAATTTTTCTCCGGATCTCTCTTGTTTCTTTCCTAAAAGCGCTACTTGGGTAGGGTAAACATCTACGAGTTAAGGGGTTTTTTAACATGGAAGACAGAAATATAACCTGTGCAGACTGTGGAAAGTCGTTTGTTTTCACCGTTTCCGAGCAACAATTTTACAAGGAAAGAGGTTTTGAAAATGAGCCCCGACGTTGTAAAAATTGCCGAGATAGCCGAAGAAGCGGGCGTGGAGGAAACCGTGGAATGGGGGGCCAGCGTAAATTCCACGAAGTAACTTGTGCTGATTGTGGAAAGGTGACACAGGTTCCCTTTAAGCCGACAGGCGAAAAACCCGTTTATTGCCGGGATTGTTTTGGAAAATACAAATCCGACCAAGGTCAAGAGAGACATAGAGATTAAACACGCTTTCATTTTTACGATAAACGCCAAATAATTCTTACTAAACCAAAAGCGCTTCGACGAAAAAAGTTGAAGCGCTTTTCATTTCTAATTGCCGGGGTATGTAAATGAAAAGAATTCTTTTTTTTAGCATAATGTTGTTTGTTTCTCTCGCTTCTTCACTTTTAGCAACGGAAGAAATGCGGGTTCTTTATGACGACTCTCACGGTCAAACGGCCGGGAATGCTGATTGGGTGGTAGAAGGCGCATATTCCGAAATGGCGGATTTGCTAAAAGCAAACGGTTTTTTAATAGATTCTCTGCGAAATGTTTCCCCAGATAAACGCTTTAATTCTGAATTGTTATCCAAATACCAAGCGGTAATACTTGCCGAACCAAACAATCCATATTCAGCTCAAGAACAAGAGCTTTTGGTTAGTTTCGTTAAAAATGGGGGCGGTAAAAGTTTTTAACTCCTTTTCCAAAAATTTCGGGTTTCAATTCATGGGGAATTTTCTTTATGAAGCTCCGGTAACCGGGGCGAGAAACGATAACCACCCGGTTATGTGCCATGTTCAAGCCATTGGAGCATGGGCAGGGTCTACCTTTTCTATTGTTCCAACCGATGGAGCAAAAGCCGAAAACCTTTTGGAAAGCCGTTTTAAAAAAGCCCCTTATATCCTAGCTTCCGAGGTTGGCAAAGGACGGGTCGTTGCGATCGGCGACAGTTCTCCCTTCGATGACGGAGTTGGAAGCGGAGCGAAAAAAATGCTTCATGACAGTTACGATTCATTTTTGTTTTCTCATCCCCAATTCGCATTTAACACTCTGAAATGGATAACAAAGCAACCCACCGGGAAAGTGATTCCCTCGCGGCAGGTGCCTTTGGCAAAAGACGCCAAAATTGACGAGAAATCGGTGAATTTGCTGATTGATGCCTCTCATGGAAATGCGGCTTCGGATAAAATGGAAACTTTTGAACGGCACATGGTGAAAGTAGGGGTTAAAGTTTTTTACAATGTAAACATAATCAATCAAGAAATGCTGAAAAAGTTCAAGGTTCTCATCCTTCCCGACCCGTCCCTTCCTTTGCTAGATGCTGAAAAA
>JACPTH010000155.1:0-1375 GCA_016192885.1 bacterium
AGGGAAACGCTATCCTCTCCTCCGAAAACCGAAGTTTCGCGCCCTAGGTGAAGGCCTAAACCCTCAAGGGTATCAATTGGAAGGTTTATGTAATGGTACTTTGGAATGTCTGAATACCGGTCACTTGCTTCTTCGGGAGGTTGAATTTCGAATAGATCAGAGATTAATCGAAAAAGAAAAATTACCGCGTCCGAACGTTGAACTGGAACCCCGGTAATGTTTTCAGAAAGCGTTTTTTCCAATGATTGAAGGTAAAGTTCGGATTGCCTAAAATTTCCGAAAAACCGGAGTTGATCGGGGGTTTTCGTCTGAGAAAAAGATTCAACAAACAAATTTCCTATGCGAACCAAATCTGCTTGCGTTGCTTCACGTGTTAAGTTTTCCTTTCCCTTCCAAGCTTGGAGAGAAACGGAAGTCCGCTTTGCCGCTTCAGATAAAAAAATCTCCTTTGAAGTCTGGGTTTCCCAAACCGGTTCAACTTTCTGTACGTTTTTTCCGATCATCCCCATCGATCCAAATGAAAAAAGGAACAAAAGCGCTCCAAAAATGAAACCAGCCCCCATATTTCGAAACTTGGTTCGAGATTCCAACGAAAAAGTTTTTTCCCATTTTCTCCGAAGCCTAGTTTTGAGCGAAATCCCTTGCCCGCATTCCCCGCAATAAACAGCCTGATAGACGTTTCTTTTTCCGCACGAAGGGCAATCATGATACCATCGATAGCCGCAAACCTTGCAACCGGAATGGCCTGCGGGGATAGGAGATTCGCACCGCGGACAAAAGCTTTTCAATGTGGTTTATCTTTCCTGGATCTTTTCGGGTATTTTCCGCCAAATGTACAGGCGCATTTTCGGATCAAACTCACAGGTATATTTCATTCTTTCAAATTGAAGAACCATTTTTTTTCACCATCCATAATAGGATTAGTCATCGAATTCATTATCGGCAAGGCAAGCTTCTTACCGAAAGGGAAAAGCTACCGAAAATTTTGTGTGGTTAATTTCAAAATTGATGCCGATGCATGATATTGAACTAGCGGTTAGCGAAAAGTTGTTCAACTATGGGAAGAAATTAAAGAGAATACCGTGTTTCATAGCGAAAAATCCGATTTGAAAAATGGCGCACCTTCGTCAACTCACAAATTAAATCGAACGAGTGCGGGCGAAACTCAAATCAAACAGAAGCTTGTGCGATTGGCCTTCTGCCCCAAATGTCGAAAAGGAAATATCCCCCTGGCACGCTTTTGCGGTAAGTGCGGAAGTTTTCTTTCGAATGAAGACACGGTTAAATCTGAAAACCCACCCGTCAAGACCGGAAGCGAAAATGTCCAAAGATTGTTTCCAACTCACGCAAAAGTTTTCGTTCCTTTCCCGCGAAA
>JACPTH010000155.1:1386-8991 GCA_016192885.1 bacterium
ATTCGCCTGCTCAAGACGCCAGGCAGATCCGAAACTCTATAGGTGAGTTGCCATCACCTTCGGTAGCTTCCACCCAAGCCCCCCAGTTATCAAAAAATCAAGAATGCATATCGAAATTGGATTCCACCCAACCAAAAAGAATCGGCATTTGGCTCCTAAAGAAATTCCAAGAGCGTAGTTCCATGATAATAACCCTTGGGATTATTTTAGTAACTTTTTCTCCATACTTTGAGTATTTTAGCGGTTTTTGGCTTTTTTCAAACAATGGTTCCGGGGAAAAAATTCTTTGGTCTGATTTGAGAAGCCATATTTCAAGACATGTTGGATTAACATTGCATGAAGTTGATAACCTCGCCGAAGCAAGCCTAGGGGAAATACCCGCCATCAATTCGCAAATGACCTGCGATGAAGCGATAAAAATTGAAGCATTCCTAATTTCGGCTAGCGGGGTCGATATTTCTCTTTTCCAAAACCTTCACCAAACCGGTTATTTACAGAGAACAAACCTGCTTGATTCAACCTCTCAACAGAAGCTGATTACATTTAGCGATGTCCCGTTGGACCACCCGGTTTATGTTGCATGGAGAGCGCTTTTAAGGCTGGAGATATTTCCGGTGGATTCCTTGAATCGAGTTAGGGTGCATGATCCAATCAGATGGGACGATTGGAAATCCGTAATTGAGGCGTTGGATAATCGTCTTGAACTAAACGGGAAACTTCAAAGTTCTTTAAATGTTGACCACCGGGGAATAATGTGTGGGCAGGATGTCCAAGAATCTTTGGTTATTCTCCGCCAGGTCCTCGAGTTAAAAGAAATTTCTTTGTTTTCAGGCATTTCTCCCGATTTTGTCCCCAACCGGCTTGAAGCATTTGGAGCGATTTCCCAACTTATCGAAGAGACGTCAAAACAAGGGTGACATCTCAAAAAAATCATGAAAGGCGGAAATCATTTCTTAAAGTATTGGGGAAATAGTCGAAGATACAAAATCCTCCTTTTCTGGGTCGTTCTACTTCTTTCGATAGTAGGGTTTCAAAGTAAAAAAATGATTGTGTATTGCGAAAAATTGAAGAGTTGCGCAATTATTACGGAGTTTGAAGTTCAAAAACTCGGGGAAGAATCTTTAATCCGCGTTCGGGTCAATACCAAAATCGCCCCCAAAATTCGCTATTTACCCAGGGAAAGCTGCTGGCAAATTGACTTTATTGAAGTTGAAAGAGAGAAGAAAATTCCCGAGGTTTGGGCATTTAAAGGGCCCCTAAAGTTAATCCAGTATTTTCAAATTCATAATGATCCTCCAATTCAAAGGATTTCATGCTATGTGGAACCAACCAGTAAAATGAAATTCACCCGTTCAGGGAATGAATTCTTCATACGATTTAAAGATTCGAAGTTTTCCGGGGGAAGCAATTCAGAATTTTTAGCCTCTGAGAGCCGATCTAGACAGCCGCTTCTGGCCCCGGGTTTTAAAAGATGAAACAAGGTTTTACTTTAGGGGCTCTATGAACAAGTTTAGATGGAGTTCCCATTCATTTCTTCGTTCAAAAAAAGGGAAATCATGTAATTTAAAGGTTCTTGAAATATGCCATAAAAAGTTTCTTTCTTGGGGAATCGAACGATTCTTGACGGGTGAGATATTTCGGTATTCATCGATTTGCTTGGCAATTTGTACAACTATTATCATTCTTTGGCGGTTCCCCCTAAATTCACATAGTTGGGTTAACCGCCAGGAGTTTTCGGAGGAAATGGGAAAGGCCCTTCGCATTTTGTCTCCTATTCTTCGAAATCTCCCCCAGAAATCTACGAACAAATGGAGTCGGATTTCAATTCATCTAATGGGAGCGTATCCTAACCAGACTTTTCACCCCGCGGAAAAAGTCCTCCGGGAACAAGGGATCTCCTGCTGGGCAAACTTTATCAGGTTTTTGCAAAAGAATTTACGCTATGAACCCCTTCTTGTTCTACAAAATGCTGATTTTAACTCCGCCCTTTATCCTAAAGGTTTAATCGAGGACTATAAGCTCCTTTCGGCATTCGGCGCGGTAAACGAGCACATTTTTTCCGAATCGTCCTTGGAACCATTAACCGCGTCGGAAATCCGCAATATGCGAGAGGCAACGGTGAACTATTTTGGTCAAGATCTGGTTATTGTACGAAAATCTCAAAATGGGCTACAAGTTGCTTTTAAAGGAACCCTGCGGCCTATCCAAATCGGCGGTTGGGAGTTCGCTATATCAAACATCATTAACGAAAAGCGACCACTGATAAGTTCGGGAAAAATTCCGCAGGATGGGGCAATCCTTCTTGAGAATAAAGTTTTTCCGTGCCTTTTGCGAATTTCACATCCGCGTTTTGAAAAAATTGAAATTTGCGTTTCAAGGGAACCGTCTTGGAAAGCTTTTTTACCGCTTCGCGTTCGTCCTGGTTTGGATCATCGCAGGATACGAAGCCCCAGCGAAAGGCTTCAGAATCTCAACATTCTTAAGGGGAGATTGAAAAAAATTTTTGAGACAATTCGAAACAAACCTTTAGAAACAAATTCTGAAATGATCTCACTTCCTTCGAATTCTAACTCTCAGAAAATTGAAGAACTTCCAAAAAAGGATTTCGCAAAAGCATCAATTAAAACTGAATCAGGGTCAATAGAAAAAATCAGGTCTCAACCCAAAATTTGGGACCCCAAAAATAGAATTTTGGAACTTAAGCGCAGGTTGCGAGAAGTCCAACATAAAGTGGTTCCCGCTGATGGGACCTCGCAAGCGAAGGAAAATTTTTTTGACCTGACCTCATTAATTAATTCTTCCATAAATTCAATTACTCCAAATGTTTTGGGGAAAAATCAATTTTCCTCAAAAAAGGACGAAGTTAGCGGGCGGGTACTTGACGCAATAACCAAGGAACCTTTAACCGGAGCCCAAGTTCTAATTGGCCACAACATTTGCGGGGTTGATTCACAAGGTACTTTTTCTTTGAAATCTTTCCAAACAAATAAAATCGTCGAAATTCTTGCCGCTTCCCCTGGTTATGAAAGCTTGGCAATGAAATGCAAGGTCGGTTTTAAAAAAGGCCCGTTGAACATTTTCCTCAAGCCTTATAAACCTCGATTAAATGCCAAAATAATTTCATCCTCAACCGGAGACCCAATTAAAAACGTTAACTTTTCAATAAATTCCAGGGTCTACAACTCTGACGGCGAGGGAAAACTTGTAATAAAGGGGTTAAAACCAGGTTATTACAAAGTAGATTTTTCAGCGCCAGGATACAATGGAGGCTCAGAATTGGCCTTAATTGAAGAAACGGAAACTAATCATACCTTCAAGCTTCAACCTCAAATGTAACTCCGTTCCAATTTCTTCAATTAACAAACCCCTTCAATTCCGGGGGTATAAAAGAAATTTTCTCCCTGCTGGCGAGGTAATCAGCTTGAATAAGCACTTGAAGTAAAAGGTCTTCCCCGGGAATCAAGGGGGAAAAACTTTCGCCTTTCCATGGGTCCATGTGGGTGGAAATTAGTTCAAATGCCCTTTTCAACGCAGGTTCTTCGACTTTGGAAAACGCTTTGAGAAAATCGGCGGCGGTAATCCCATGTACTTTTGAGGTCGATTTTCCCCATGGGAAGCCATATTTGCAAATATCATGCAAATACAATGAAAAAAGAACGATCTCCCGTTCGAGTCCGGAGATACCATAAAGATCCATCAAATGCTTTCCTATTTCCACCGCCTTTAGGGTATGAATTACGATTCCGCCGGCGTTATTATTTTCAGCGGGATGGTGGTTCCCGGTGGAAGATGATGGAGATAGGAAAAAATCGTGTGGTATCGAAGGCCATACTAGTTTCCAAAGGGCTAAAAATGGCTCGGTTTTTACATCGGTTTCAAATTGGCGCCGAAAAATATCCTGAAACTGAAACAATGCTACTTTATCTAAACTAGTTTCCATTCATTCCCCTCTCGCAAAAATTGGTGTCGAGATTATCATGATCCATTGAAATTTTCAAGTAAGCATTTTCCCGCATTTTCCCGCTTCGTGCGCGAGAGACACAATTGAAGAAATTTCTTCGTTTGAAAAATCCCGAAATGCGCCCCGCCATAAAGAAACAAATTCAATATTTTTTTTAAAATCGACGCGAGGAACAGGAACTAAATTATGTAAAAACAGACCCAAAGTTTTCAATCCTTCCCTAAGCTTCTGAATCACCTCAATATGAATCAACGGATCTTTAACCATTCCTCCTCGTTCAATTTGCTTTCTTTCGGCCTCAAACTGCGGTTTAATTAGGGCTATCATGTTTCCCTCTGAAGTTAACATTTTCATCGCTTTTGGAAGAATTAGCATCAAAGAAATAAACGACACATCAACCACAATAAAATCAAATGGTGTTGAAAAAAAATCATCCGGAAGAAGCCTGAAATTGGTTCGCTCAATGCAATTCACGCGGGAATCGGCACGAAGTTTCCAATCTAATTGCCCATAACCTACGTCCAGAGCGGTTACGTGGCAAGCCCCACGATTCAGCAAAACCTCAGTAAATCCGCCGGTTGAAGCCCCCACATCCAGGCAGCGAAACCCTTTAGCTGAAATTTCGAAAGCCTCCAAAGCCCGTTCGAGTTTAATTGCGCCCATTGAAACGTATGGAAAAGGATTCTTAATGACTTCAAGAGAAACGTCAACCGAAACTTTCATTCCAGGTTTATCAAAAACCTCATCTTTTTTTCGCACGAGACCTGCAAGAATCAATCTTTGCGCTTGTTCGAGGCCATTTGCAATGCCTCTTTCCACAAGAAGTTGGTCAAGGCGAATTTTTTTATTCATTACACTTTGATTAAGCGAGGCGCTTTTTACCTCAAAATAGCCGGTGTCCCAGGTATTCTCCAGCCTGTAAATCCGCCTTCCCAAATTTGTACGCCTCTTGATGGTTTAATAAAGCCTTCAAAAACGACATCCCTTTTGATAGAAATTTTTATATCATATTCCCCAAGAGGTTCGCCTAAAAAGGCTTGCCACGCCGCTTTATCGCTCGGGCCAAGCAAAATTACCCGGCGACCCTTAAAATTGAACGTTGCAAAAACAGCGCAACCGGGACCCGTCCAGGTTCTTCCACGCCACGTCACCTTTCCCTTTACAACCTTTATTTCAGGCCAGGCAAGATCTTGGGACAATGAAGCCAGCATGGAATTATTGTCCGGAGTACCTAAAAAAATCCAAATCGACTCGGTCGCATTCGGTATTCCGGAAGCAATGTCAGAATAAACCGAAGCATAAAATCTTTCCCCAATATCTTTTCCCCAAAGTCGCATGAAAGTGTTTACGGCGGGTTCCGCGTCATTTGTCCCGTATACCAAAATGGCTCTAGAAAACGATCCCGGATGTTCGTTCCTTGAAGAAGCCCCAGGCTCGGTCTTAATCTCTTCGGGAGAAAACGCCAAAACCTCTCCTAAAGGGTCGGCTGATATTCGAATTGGCGGCGCGGGAAGAATGACTGTAAAAGTGGTAACATCGTTTGAATCAATCCGAACTATGGTTTGAAAAATCCCCGAGTTACCACCCTGCCTGCGTTCCGCTTTAAATGCGTGTCAATCAATTTCCAAAAAACCTCTTCACCAAGCCAATTTGCAAGCCCGCGCAACACCAAGGCTCCTTTATCGTACATGATTGCTTGATAGGCTGGGGAACGCATGACTTCGTCCGATTTTATCGGCAAATCTAGAGGAGTCCCGACAACGGGTAGATATGTTTCTCGATGTTTTGTCAGGTCATCAATATATGCGCCTAAACCAAACTTATACTTTACGAATTCCATTTGGGAAAAAGTCGCAAAACCCTCATTCAACCAGTTCGACTGCGGGAACTTGGCCATAACTTTATTCCCCCACCATTGATGGGCGGTTTCATGGGCGACAAAACCAGGATCGGCAAGAAATTTCTCAAACTCAAGACCCGTCATTACAAGGAGTTCTTGGGAACCATATCCCATGGGAAACTTTCCCTCTACCTCGGCCATAATCATTTTGGAAAATGGAAAAGGAGAAAACCTTGCGGAGTAATATTGAAGGATGCTTTTTAAAAGTTCCATGTATTTTTCAAGCTTTGATTGATGCTCGCGGGTAAGCAATACTTGTACTTTAACTCCGTCGAAATCGGCTTGAGCTCCAACTAATTCGCCGCCGACCAGTGAAAACCCATCGGATGGTTTGTCGGTAGAAAATGTCCAGGATGTCTCTAGGTTCGATGGAATGCTGGCAACCAGCTTCCCTTGGGTGACTATCGTCCAACTTGCGGGGGCTAAAATCGTCATGGAAGCCATCGCCGGCATATTGATTCCCAAATTCGGATACCAATTTGCGGCGGATTTGAAATAACACCCCTCTTTTCCAATGTAGTCCCATACGACGTTACCGGATTGAATTTTGCTGGGATCACCCTGATATTTCCATTGGAGAGAAACCCTCTTTCCAACCCAACCTTTCGGAGGAAAAATGAAAACTTGATCTCCCCTTTTATCCCAAACCGCCTTATTCCCGTCCCAGGAAAGGGAAGAAACATCGATATCGTGATGCAGGTAGAACATCGGAGTCGTGGAACTTCCAAGAAACTCAATTTCGGTCCGTACTTGGGAGCCTTCAATCAAGTGGTCCCTTGGAATCAATCTAAAAATTCCCTCGACTGAAACCATTTTGGCAACCGGATCTTTTACGAACCGGCCTTCATCCGGTTGAATTTGGCTTGAAAATGATGCTTGCCCCGCAATCAATTTTAATGGACAAAAAAGGGAAAAAAATGCAATAAAAAATACCTTAATGCATTGGAAGCTAAAAAATCTATAACCTGGAAACATTGTTTCATCCATTGAAAATCTATATCTCAGTTTAACGTACTTTACGTATCTACTCAATAATTCGGGGTAAAATGAAAATTGGGGTAAAAAAGTGAAAGCTATTTTGGAGGGCGCACCGCGACCGACCGCGGGGGATGAGGCATGCGAATTCATTTCGCGTGCCGAAGGGGGGCGCGTGCACCCCCTTTATTGAGAAGATACTACTTTACCTTAAATTCCACGCACATAGGAAAACGATAAAAAAATTGAAGATTGAATGCGAGAGGATGCATGGCCATAGGGTTTCCGACCGACGAAAAAGTAGAGTTAAAAAAAATCCCATTAACATTACGGGTGGAATGGCAATCCACGGATAAAACAGGGAAAATAAAGCGCCATTGACAATTATTCCCCAAAATCCATTCATTCCTATCCGCCTTAAAGCTTGGTCGACAAACCCGCGGAAAAACATTTCCTCAACGAGTGGGGCAATGATTCCATAAACTAAAACCAGGGAAAAAATAAAGAAAACAGGTCCCAGGGTTTCTGATGAGGTTTTCCAGAATTCAGCATTCTTAAAAAAAATTATAGATTCGTTTGAGTCAACAAAGGCAAGGTAAAAATAAAAAAAACCGGCCAAAACAATTGAAAAGAAAACGGTTTGAGGAAACCACTGAACTCCGGCTGTTGAAAACCCCAAAGATCTAGTTGGTTGGGAAAATCTACGTCCCGAATAGCTTATCGTAGAAACCGCTAAAACCGGAATAGAAATAAGGTATGAAACCAGCCA
>JACPTH010000188.1 GCA_016192885.1 bacterium
AACAGCCTCCAGAAGGGTTACATCTCCAAGAATCATTTCTTCCTGAACTGCTAAATTCTTTGCAATTGGAACAAGCTCTTTTTCTTTACCCAAGTTTGCTTCGGAAACAATTCGGTCGCGAATAGCTTGAACGTTGAAACCCGGATTTTCTTTTTTCGGACCGAGGTGAAAAAATGCCACAACAATTAGGAGCGCGATAACTCCTCCCACAACTATGAGATAAAATAACACGAAATCAAACCCCTATGTTTTATTCCACTATTTCGGCATAAATATAAGCCCAAGGATGGTGTAATGTCACTAAAAACCTGATTATTTTTTAAGCATTTAATATTGTTCCCATCAACTCCATTCAGGAGATTCCAGAAAAGATTGTAAATGTAAATGAAGACAATTTGGAATCACCATTTCCAGAAACGAAGTGACAAAGCAATTAATTTTTGAAACTTGCGTGAAATCGAACTTTGCAAGTTGTTCCATAAATAATTTTTTTCATCCTTGCGGGTGGTCAAATTTTCCTGATACAATTTCTTTATAGATTCTGGAACGGAGGTAATGTACATATGTTGAGAAAATTCGGAAAAATCCTTAGGCGATTTTTTTACTTTGGATTGCTCATATTAGCCGGAATAACCCTTACCGGCTGTCCTGAAAATCCTCCTCCCGGGGGCGGAGGTTATAACCCGCCACCTTCGACCGACCCTTATAATACCATAGTTCTCAACCTTCAAGACAAATTGACCTTAATACCGCCGGACAATCAGAACTTGAATCTCTTCCTGGAATCGGGCCTGTTTTGGCGGGTGAAATTATTGACTACAGATTTTTCTATGGCCCTTTTCGAACCCCACATGACATTGTAAAGGTTCGAGGAATCGGTGAAGAAAAATATCAGGCAATTAGAAACCTTGTTAAAACTTCTTCCAGCGGTTATTCCAGCTATTATCATCCACCGTCTCCGCCGCCCTCGCAAACCGACCCCTATGCTAGCGGTTCCAGCAATAAACTTAACATTAATATTGCTACCCAGGAAGAATTGGAAGCCTTGCCTGGAATCGGGCCTGCGAAAGCTAGAGCGATTATAGATTATCGAACACGGTACGGAAAATTTTCGAAAAAGGAAGATGTAAAAAATGTTCCTGGGATAGGGGATTCCATTTATAGACAGATTGAATCTTCTATTGTTGCCCGGGGAGGGGCGGTTACCTCAAACGAGCTTGAACTTGCCTATCGAAACTACTCTGAAGCTTACAGAAAGTTTCAATCTCTCCAAAGCGATCCCTATGCAAGTTATTCGGAGATGCGCCGCGCTTATGACAGGTACATTGAAACCAAGAAAGAATATGATCGACTAGTTGCAAAATATGGTTCTCGATAAATTTTGAAACCTTCCGCCCGGGGGAAGATGATTCTTCCCCCGGTTTTTTTTAAGATAAATATCGGTTGTTTCGACAAGGCGAGTCGGCAATCTCTTCTCAAAACCACCTAAATTTTATTCAAGTTTCCGCTCTTTTCTTCGAAGAACTAGAAGAGTGACATCATCAGTTGGAGAGCGGGAACCACAGTGTTGATGATAATTCCGGAAATAGCCTTGGAGAAGCGTTCGTAACCGAAAAGTTCCTCGTTTGAATCCAATGCCTCAATTATTCCATCTGTGTAAAATACTAAACAATCTCCAGGATCGATTGAAAGGCGCTCCACTTTCCAGGAAGGGTTTCTTTTTGAACCCAGGGGAAATTGTGGCATCTTAAGTTCAAGTGTACTTCCATCAGCTTTCCGCATAATTGGATAATTATGCCCGGAATTTGACCATTCTAAAGTATGGGTTTCGCCGTCTAAAATTCCGACTACCATCGTCATTAGCTTTTTTTTCTTTATTCCCTTCTGAATAAGTCTATTGAGACGTCCAAATAGAGTCGGAATTCCGACCCCTTCTTTTGCGCTGATAAAGCAAATTGTTTTAGCCATCGCCATCAAAAGTGCGGAGCTAATTCCATGACCGGAAACATCTCCCATTATCAGCAAAAGCTTTCCGTCTTGGGTCAATATTGAATCACAGTAGTCGCCTCCAAGATCTGATGCGCTCAGATTTATAAGTTTAACCTCATATTCATTTAGTTCGGAAGGTTTTTGAGGGATCAAGTTGCTTTGAACCTCTCGGGCCATATCTAGGTCCTGAAGATCACCCATGATATTGTTAAATGCAAAGGCTAATTTTCCAAATTCATTAATACCCAAATCCGGAATTCTAAATGAGAGCTTTCGCTTTTCAAGGGCATCAATTCCTTTAGAAATTTCAGAAATGGGGGAAAGCAAAACCTTGGAAATGATGCCTGAAAACGAGAAAACAAGAATTCCAAAAAGAAAAAAACCAAATAGAAAAAGGTTGCGTAACCTTGAAATCTTTTCATTCACTGGGGAAAGATTTGAAAGAGTTAGGAAACACAAATTCTTTACGACGCCGCTCGGGAAGGCGGTGGCTAAAAACGGGGTATTTTCCAATAAAAGTTTCTGTTTTGACGATTGGTTTCCGAGCAAAGCCTGGGCCGCGAGCAAGTCTAAAAGGCGATTTTTTAAGGCGCCCTTTGGAGCCCATCTCCTCATTTGACCGTCGAATACCATTACCCCCTTTGGAAGGTCGTTTCGCAAAAAGTGTTCAAGTTCCCATTTTCTGTGTTGTGCAACGGAAAAAAAAGCCATTGGTTTTTCAGGAGTAGGTTTTCGAATATCCCAATACCAATAAATATGTTCCCTGCCAATCGCTATGGGATTTAATGAATCCGGGTGGTCGAAAACATTTGCAAACCCTAGTCTTGGGCTTAAAAGGAAATCAACCGCCAGGCGGCTAAATGAATCAACGGACTCGGGAATTGGAGCGTCCAAATATCGCTTTAAAGCTTGAGCGGCAAAAAGCGCCAGCATTTTATCGTAGGTTGTTCCGGGTTTATCGACAGACTCCAGGAGGGAACCATCGATTCTCCTCGTTTCGATTCGCGCAAGGAAATGTCGTTTCTTTGAAGCCCTTTCTATCCGAGAAACCGCTGAAGAGAGTCCGGTTTGGATTTCAGGAAGGTCCCTAATTCGACGGAAAAGTGCAAGCATTTTTTTTTGGCGTTTCATGAATAAAAGATCCGCATCTCTTAAACGATTCAGGTCGTTTTCATGAAGATCTTGCTCGAGAACTGCCGCACGCTCTTGAAACGCGGAAATGCTTAACAAAACAAGCAAAACACAAGGTACCAAAATTGCCAAAATGACTAGAACTAAAAGTCTTGGGAAAAGGCGAAGTTGCGATAAGGGGGTTGTTCCGCTATTAATCCATTTAAATGAAAATCCAAGAAGAAAGCAAAACCCGGCGAACCACCAAAAAACCCTTTTCTTTGTGGTTTCAATAGAGTTCATTGGCAACGCATGAAACAACCAAATTCCGTCGGGGTTTTGTACAACCCTGCAAAGAAACCCATTATGGAGAAATGTTCCACCCTTAAGAGTCACCCCTCGGCTAAAGACAAATTTCCATGTAGGAAGCGGAATTCCTTTCCAAATGAACCTTCGGGTAGAAAGATCTAGAACTCCCCATAATCCCTCGCTCTTTGAAGAAAGAGCGAAGGCTATGGTTTCCATAGGCGGGGGAAAAGCCGGAATAAACAAAAGCAAGCCCGCGCGTTTTTTAAAATGTCGCCAAATTAAGATTCCGTTTTCCTTAGGGGTTACCTCCCAGGGAAGCCCTTCTAACCTCGGCGCGTCATGGACATAAAAGTGAGGCCCGAAAAGGCTTCGATATCTTAATGAACGGGGGTCAGAGATATCGACATCCCAAGCGCGATCGAGAAGATCTTTCCAAAGCTCGCGAATAAGATACTTGGACCGCAAGGAAGTCGATTCAAACATCTTTTGTTCCCCTTTTGAATTGAAAAAACACCCTTCCGCTTTTAACAAATGAAGAGCTGCAATAGATTCGGGCTTAATCATGGCTTTAGAAAAATCGGGGTTTTCAAGCTCTTTGAAAACATCCTCAAAAACGCGACAAAAAATTTCCCGCGTTTGAGAATCGAACATGAGAAGTTGAAGATCGGCGTCTAATCGAGTCTCGAGTTCCTTGATCCCCGCGATCTCTTGGTCCACCAAAAAACGATCGTTCAACCAAAGCGGGGCAAGAATAGGAATCACCATGACGAGAAAAAAACCGCCGATGGATAGTAATCGGGAAGAAATAGTGTAAGCTTTCAACGGCAATCTCTGTTACCTAGATTTTGCAAGCATATTTTCAAACTGACATGGGTCAGGTGCGGCGAAGCAGCTTCATTGTTCACTTTGAGGGTGAATGA
>JACPTH010000197.1 GCA_016192885.1 bacterium
CGAACCCGGATAACCCAATAACAAGTTTTCCCTTTCTCGCGTCTTTTCCGGGAAGATGCCCGACAATTAGCGAAAGATCGCCTAGGTTTACTAGGCGAAAATCGCCAAGGATCTTTTTTAACTGGTTAGTAAAACCCGCGAAGAAACAGGTAACAGGCTCATTTAACGACTTCAAAAACCGCTTAAATTCCTCTTGTTGCGGGAAAGCGGGGTCACGCCGCCTGAGGACAAATACGCTTTCCCCTGCTCCTTGGAAAAGCTTTCGACGCAGGAAATAAAATCGGGCTTGGTGGTTCAACAACTGCTCGTCCGAGTAAAACGCGAATTGGGCGATACATACCCGATCGGAAAGGGAGTTATACCCGATTATCGTGCGCATCCTTCTATTGAAACCGGATGCGTTAACTCTAAACAGCTTTGGATAGCCCAACGCTTTTAAAATCGAGCAGGTTTCGGGTTCATCAGTCATGAAAAACCCCATCGTCAAACGTTTATCAAGGTAAAAAGATTCAAGTTCGGGCCCGGTTTGAAACCCTAAATAACCGTCTAGGTCGTGGAAGGAATGAGGCTCTAAGCGATCGATAGCCGAAACTTCCGGCGAGTAATTATGTTGTAACGCACTAGAAAGGTCGAAGGAAATTTTACTTTCAGGGTTCCCGTGTTTTGACGTTTCGCCTGAAGTTTGATTTATCTCCGCTAGGGTTGCCTCTCCGAAAGGTAGATATGTTTTCAGAAACCAATCAAGACTCTTTATTACCTTCTCTCTAGGAATAGTATTGAGGGCTAAATCTGTTTCCAAGAAGGCAAGGATTGTTTCGCGGTAATCGTCACCAGGTTTGAGTGATCTGTAATTTGATGTCGCCAAAAATTGGTCGCGCTTGCTTTTTAAGTATGAAAATTCCGGGGTTTCCCTTTGAAATTCGCTGGAAACCATATCGAAAAGTACTCGATAGTTATATCTTCGAAGCCCTTCTTCCCAATTTTCCAAAAAATTTTGCTTTTCGTTAAAGGGTTTAGCATTATGAATAGGGATTTCATCTCCCCGGGCAAGACAACCTAGAAACTCGCTTCCCCAGAGGAAAAATATTGAAAAAGCAAGCGGCAAAATTCTAATTCTAGCATGTTTTATTTGATGTACTTTCAAGAAAAACTCAGTAATTATCCATTTGTGAGTTGGTACCGGTTTCCGCGACATATCGTTTTGATTATCCATGTTATGGGCTTTCAAAGCCAGTATCTTCTCGGTATTCTAGTATGTGTTCTAAAAGAGCATCCCAGCTTCCCCAGAC
>JACPTH010000198.1 GCA_016192885.1 bacterium
AATAAAATCAGGGTCTTGGCTCCTTGGTTGGGCATAGACAAAACTCTCTCCAATCCAACAAGAATATGATGAAGTCATTGATTCGGATAAACCGTGCATTAAGCCTGAGTTGAGAATTCCGCTGCCGTTTCCGTCTTGTTTGGATTTCCAAAAGCCGCCTACCATTTCATTTTGATTGCCGTGAATTCGAATCACGTGCTCAAGTTCCCACCCTGGTGGAGCTCGGGAGAGGGGAATGAAAACAAGAGAATACCCTAGAATCATGTCGCCATTCTTAAATCTCAAAATAGAAAATAGGTTTTTTTCGCCTCCTATCAAAACTTCGATGGCTTGTCTAAATGCTCCTTTCAAATAGTTCACGGTAACTAGCTCTCCAAAAACGGTTAAAACTAAATTCGAAGCCAAACGTTTTTCCAAATCGCTGATAGGCTTCCCTGATAGTAATGAGAAAAATGTTTGCCATGTCCGTCCGCCAGCAATTTGGGGATTTCCTTCAAGATGGATTAAATTTTGGTTGGGATCGAACCAAAAAATTTTGGATGACTCCGGAAAAATTTTGCGAAAGACCTGATCAAAGATCGCGGCACTTTTTGAATTCAAGTTTTGGGAAACAGCCTTGATCTCAACTTTTTTCCTGAATTTTTCTAAAGCTTCTTGGATAATGGAAATCGGGTCAAGTTCTTTATCAAGTTTTGCCATCAGGGCTCTCGCATGGTTCAGGTGGTCCTCAAATTTGGCATGAACAAGCTCCTCTTTAAGATTCTCCAATAGATTGCTTAGCAAAAATGCCGGGGCAAGAACCGCGATGAAAAAAATGGTCGCCCACAAAGAAAAACTTCGTGAAAGAGGAATATTCTGAGAGTCGGAAATTGGTGGAGAATACTTCATTCGAGATAATGGTATCACAGGCAAAAAAGGTTGTAAGATCGACTGACCAAATTATGCCACCCGGCATGACGAAAGAGCGTGGAGTTTAAGTGGAAACGCATTAAATCAACTAAACCCTTTCATTTCAGTCGTAGGGTGCGGAGCTTGCTCCGCCCGAAAAAAGGATGATTAGCCATTACCATGCCGATTTCAAATTTTATTATGCGTTTTCCCCGTAGGTTTCCCTTGTTAAACTTATTCGACCCGATTATAATGGGACGGCCGAAGGTGAACAAAGCGTAACCGAAGGTTGTTATATAATTAAGAATTTAAAGTTACGAATTACGAATTGAAATCAACTTTTCCGGCTTTGAAGGAGGTTTGATGCGTGAATAAGCATTCCGGTTTCCTTAGGGAGATTATTTTTTGTTGTTTAATCGGGTTTCATTTAATTCCCTCAGTTTGCATTGCAAAAAGCACTCTTACCGATTTTGGTTTGCCGTTGTTCGGCTTTGTAGAGCTACGTTTGGAAAAAGAGAAATCTCCGGAATTTAACATGCAGCTTTTAAAAAAATTTCTCTCCGAAAACAACGATAGAATGTTTCACCACCTTCATGCAATTAACGCGCTAATCGGTTTAATGAAACTCTCTGAAGAGGGGAAATCGAAAGAGTTAAAGCGTTTCGCGACCGAGTTCTTTGCAAATCAGGTTAAGATTTCCTCGGATTCTCGCCAAACCTTGTTGGACGAAATCTATTTTTCAGGCTTGTTGTTAGCTGACGATAAGGGGCCGGATGAGGGCAAGAATAAATCTTTTGAGGAGCTCTTGCTTAAGGCTGAAGATGCTTTACCGGGGATACCCGAATATGATCTGGTGAAAGGCATCCTTTTTCCGCTGTTGCGGGATAGACCGATGGGGTATTTCGCGCCAATGAGGCCTTTCGAGGATCTTCGGCGCGCCGCGGTTTCCGCCCCTCCATCGTCCCATTTTCACTTCGTTCTTGGCCAGGCTTTTCGAGCTTTGGGTTCTCAAGAAAGCAATCTGTATCACGCTATTGTAGCGTATGAAAAATCTTCTTCGTTAAACCCCGCCAATGAACGGCTTCAAAATACCCTTTTGGGCCTTTACATGGGTTTTCATGAAAGCTATCAATCCGAGGGGAAAAAAGAACCTTTTTGGCTTGAGGAAACTGTCTATAAAAAGATATTGGTACTTTCACCCAATAATCCTTGCGC
>JACPTH010000199.1 GCA_016192885.1 bacterium
CTCATGTCCTGAATAAAAAAGGGCTTGGCGTCAAAAGCCCGGCGGATTTCTGAATTTTCGTAACATTTTAGTGTTTTGAAGCTCCCTCATCCGCTCTACTAGCCCAATTTTTCTGGAAAAATGCCGGAAAAAGGCTTCAACAGAGAATTCATCTTTTGAAAATATCCGATTTTCAAACTTTTTCATACAATTTTAGGAAACTTGGGCTAACCACTCTGCAATCATTCTGACTGCTGAACTCTGGATTCTGAATTCTATCCCTCTGAACGCTTACCTTCCACAATTGTCTCGCGCTTTGGGTTGAAAATTCACTCACTTAGGTTGATTGCTTTGGGTTCCACCGGAAGAGGGAATACAAAAATCCGGTTACAAAAAATGCTAAAAACCCCATGCTAAACGAATGATCTGCCTGATAAAGTTTCAGAAGCAACAATATCCCCAAAGTTATCGCGCAAATCGCCGTTACAAAAAACCAAACCCAACGACGTTCATGGGTAAACAAGAACAAAACCGCCAATCCGGCTATTCCGCCAATAGCGATCATTCCGTAATTTAGCCACTTCCCTTCGCCTGATTTCGGAGTCACTAATATTCCGTCCATGTGAGGGACTTCGTCGGTCGGTTCAATTTGCAGCATGGAATATGCCGTATACCAATTCGTGAAGGGGACGCTAAACTTCACCGGAAGCCTTCCAAGCATTCCTATCAACCGATCGGATTCGCTTTCCTGCGTGCCTGAAAATCCAACCTGGGTTCTTGTGTTCAGCAAGGAATCCATATTAAGCCCTTCAAATTTTTTTCGACCTTCCAAAAGCGCTTGGTCGGGCTTTGATTGCATAATGTTTAGATTTCCCTTTCCGCGCATGAGTTCAAAACCTTCGGGCAAATAAACCACCCAATTCAGTTCGCTTACGGATAAATTAACCCTTGGAAGCTGCAAACGAACCGGAAGAAAGGGTCTTAGAGGTTCATTCAAGTTTATGGCGCAAATAATTTCCACAGGAAAGGATTTGACTTCGTTTTCCAGAATCGGAGAACGGATAATAGGTATGTTGTACGTTGATAGTTCGGGATCAAAACCGGCTTTCACCGCCATTCCGCCGACCTCGCTACTCCAAAGTTCGGCTCTTGTTCCCTTTAAAACAGGAAGTTCCAATTTTAAGAACTGATCGGAATTGTTTCTAACCTCGTAAGCGACCCGGGTAATCAGATACCCTTCTTCGTTTAAGAGAGTCGCCGCTTCTACTTTATCAACGATTGCTGAAAGAACGACGGCGTCTTTGTGGCGGGTCATGGAAACGGCCAATTTATTTGGATGTTTCGAATACTTAAATGAATAAGGGAGCTTTTCGGGAAGCGCCCCTGAAAAGTTGCTTCTAAATTCAGCGCTATCAATCGGGCTGTATCCTTCAAGGTTTTTCTTAGCCACAAGATCAAGCGAAGGAATTGCGCCTAGACAGAGGATTCCAACGGTTCTGTCTACGCGGAGGGGAACGATTTCAGGGACTTCATACTCGTTGTCGCTAATATTCTGGAGATCTTCTTCAAACTCCACGGAAAATTTCATGCTTCCCTTCATGCGAGAATGGAAGCTGACATTCAACCTCTTTTGCAAAAGGCCCGGTTCCGTTTCCACTTTCCAATCTTCTATGAAATTTCCGTCAACCTTTAAAATGGTCAGCCTGGGCGGTACCATAAAGGAGAAAGTGGAGATCCCCTCGCCGCCAATCGCATCGATGGTATACTGAAAACGTCCTCTAACAAAGCCTTCTTCGAACATCAAAAGATTTGCTTCCGCGATAGTTAGACGAGTTTCTTCTTGTACAAGCTCAATCGGGGATTTTAAGGGGATTGGTTGGGAAGCGGCGGTCTCGCTCGCTAAAAGTCCTTGTTCCTCCGGAATTGATGCCCTTTTGAACCACTCAAAGCGAACCGTTTTAGATGGAGACAATTGAGCGAAAAATATCGCTCCGCTTGCCGAGGAAGAAATTTGAGAAATGACCCCCGGATCAATCAGAACTTCACAATCATTCTCAGGAACGCTGATTTCCATGGTGGATCGCGCTACCGGAAGAGTTTTAAACTCAAATTTTCTTGCGTTTTCGGATCTGGATGAAAAGGGAAGAAAAAAACAAACTTCAATCACATGGTAACCCAAGGTCTCGGAGATAAGACCGTAAAAGGATTCTTGGGGGTCTTGGCCTGGAAAAACGTCCAAAGCCACGGATTCCCCGTCTAAAAGGGCCTTTGAGGGAATTACCGCGGTCGAGAAAAGACGTAAAACCTTCCAACCGGGGTTAAAACAATCAATTTCAAATTTTGAATTGAACTGAACTCCGCGTTCTTCAATTTTTCCCCGATACTGAACCGATCTAACGGCAAAATCCAGTGGCGCCAAAGGTGCTTCAGGCTTTTTTGGCGCTTCAATATCAATTAAATATCGATAATCTTCTTCGGGCAAAATTACCATCTTGCCTCCGGTTTCAACGACTTTGGATACGTCGCTAAATGGAACCATCACGCGAATTTCACGAGAAGGTTGAGCCCCAAACGCCTTGCTTCCGAAGGAAAATGTTTCCGGAAAAATAAGAATCGACAAAAGAATCAAAAAAAGAATCGGTTTGGAGGTTGGGTTCGGATTTTTTTCAACGTTTAAATTAATTGGTTGATTCCTATGCAGTGAAATCAACCATACGATTTTCCAAACCACGCCACCGAACAAGGTAAGCCATAAACCCTTGTTTGCTAAATCTCCCAAGAGAGGACTTGCCGAATCTAGGATAGACAGAATTACCAAAATGAACCCGGAAAGAATAAAATTGGCAAAACGCCTGAAAATTGCCCCAAGGATGAAGTAAACCCCCATGAACGCTCCCAGGGTAAATGAAACTATTTTGAAAGCCGTACCCACCCATGCATCCATGTATTTAAATTGAACCGTCGGGCAGGTTAGATTGGCCACGATCTTTCCGGTTCCGGTTGCATCGGAAATGACAAGATCCCTTTCGAGATTGTAGTAATTTGCGGTTGAGATAAAACGGGCTTCTATCGGCTTTACGCCCGCCGCCTTTCCGCCCGGTAACAATCTAGGCACCGCCCGATTTTCACCATTCAAGGGTTCGGAAGGTTTTTCGGAAATTTGAAAAGGTTTAGGAGATTCGGACGCTTTCCGCTTGGCTTCTTCATAGGTACCGCTAACGCTTCCGTGAATCCTGCAAAAAATCTCTCCCGTGGTCGTTAAACTGCTTCCCCCGTAATTGCAACCGGCTTCGGGGTTAGAAATAGAGTTTTTCAAATAACCGCCCGCGAGAAGCAAGCTATGAGCGTTTCTAACATCCGAATCAACAATTGAATCCATCATAGCCGAATGATCCATATTGTACATCTCAACCGCCCCTAAAATGACCCGCTGGTTGGCGTAGCATGCTTTGTCTCGGGCTTGCTCCCTAGCTTTCTTAAAGTTTGGAATTGCTATGGCCGCCAAAATGGCAATAATACAACCGATAATAAGGATTCCTCCGAATCCTACTCCCGCGGCGGAAAAGAGAAAAACAAAAACCGATTCCGCAAAATTCCAAACCGCTTCCCATGTTTTCAGCAATAAGGAGCGCGATACAAAAAGAAGGATGAAAAAAAGTGAAAAAATCCCGACAAAAAGGAGAAACGGGCCGTATCGGTCTACGATTAACCACAAATAGACATAAAGCGAGAGAAATCCCCTAAAAATAAAAGGGTCGGGGGTAGAAAGGGCGGTTTTTACCGTTCCGACGAAGGAAAAAAGATAAAACTGCTCCGGGGAGAAAATCGTCCATGAAAAATGCGACACTGGAATGTCGATCAGTGGGGCAATAAAACCAAGTTCACCGCTCCAACTCATCGTCGCGATTGGTTGCTTGTACAGGAATCGCAGATCCATAATTTCGGGTTTTCCTAGCGTCTTGCTCATCGGCAAAGGAATTAGAACCTTTCCGCTCTCTCCATCGGTCACCACACTTACAGACTTGTCATTTAGAAACGCCCCTAACATTTCAGCATCTGATGCCAAAAAGACATTAAGATATTGCCTATTATTGTTTTTGATTCTTAAATTTACCATTGTGTTGCTTGTTTTATTCGTGGTAAACGAAGTCTTTGCATTCATGAAATCAGCCACGACGGTTTGTTGGGCAAGGTCTTTGTATCTTTTGACTTCAATTCCAAGATTTACCGGGCGTTTTGAATGCCTAAATGCCAGAAGAATCGGGCGGGAAGTTCGCTTTCGAAGGGATTCCGGAAGCTCCGAAGGATCGAATCGCGAAGCGGTTTGCAAATTCCCGGTGTTGATAGATTCTTGAACTTCGACTGAGGTAAGCGCCTCAACCCCTATGCAACCCAATTCTCTTACAACCCCAAGCAGGGAAATTTCCGGAAGACGATATGCCCCTTCGGTGTTCTCCATCTTCGCCTCGAATACAATTGTTACCGGGCATCCCTCGATTCGACCGACTGAAAAATCAATCGTTAACCGCCTTACTCCATTTTCCTTAACGATAAAATGGGAAATGGAACGATCTGAGGTTACCCCGAGGATTTCAACGGTGTCCGGAATTTGAATTTCAAATCTTGAAACAGGCGCTTTTGTAACAGAGTATTCTATGTCCATTCGACCTTGCAAAGCTCCTTCCCCCAAGGTGAACAAAGTCTCTGAATGCGCGTATATTAACGGTTGAGCCGAGGGTTTGGTTGGGATTGAAATTGCGGCAGGTTCCGTGGTTCCGGTTCCCAAACTGGTTCCCAAGGTCGATGAAGGGTGCTGTTTGGCCGGAGAAATTGCGGAGGGTACACTTTTAGGCTGCAAGCGTTTTCGCCACGAAATTTGAATTTCATTGATTGCTCCCAACCAACCGAGCATTGAACACCCTTTAATATCAGTTTTTTCGCCGGTAGGGTCGACCGAGTCTTCTTCAACATACAAATCACTTAGCGAGCTGGTTTCAACGGTAGCAACGTAGTCGGGAACATGGAGCTTAAATGACGAAAGAGGAATAGGGGAAATCCCAACATTAATTGAGTAGCGTTCGTCGGTTTGGTCAACCGGAACAATCATTGAGACGGAACATTCGTGGCGCCCTTTTCCGCGAAAAGATAGGGAGTATCCCAGTTCTTTCCAATTTTCTTGAGATAGACTTTCGCGCTTTTCCCCGAGAAACTCATCGTCATGCAAGTTTTTTGGGCTCAACTGGTGAAACTTAACAGGCTTAACTTGGGTTGAATTCCAATTTGGAACCAAACTTACATCGGCGCCGTCAAGGGATGCGGAAGCAAGCGCAAGGGCGCCTTTTAACAATTCAACGGTTTGCCAGCCATCGACAAGACTTTCAATGGTGACGTCCAAGTCGATATGAGCGAAATTTCCCTTTAAAATTCCGTCAAACCGGGCGGAAGCCAACCTAAATGTTACCGGCGGTTGAGAAGGAGTCTCTGAAGTTTTTGAGGCCAAGCTTGCCTCTTTTTGCGAAAATAATTTCTCATATTCGCCTAGGGGCAAAATGATGTACTGGGAAACTTTGTTCTCAAGAACCTTACTTAAATCCATGTATGGAACGAGCATTTGGACCGATTTCAGGACGGGTGTCGGCGTGGTAACCGCGGGGTTGGCGATGCAGATTCGGGGAAGAAATAAAAAAGTCAGAAATGTTAGCGTCAAAGAAAAATACATCTTCGATAAATTTCCGCAAAAAGATTTCATGCCATACCCCCGTCTTTTAATTTCATGGGTCTTAAGGTATCTTGGAAAATTACTTTCACCTTTATTGAGAACTTGCATTATTTCGCGCTGTTCGTAGCAAGTTCTCCGATTTTTGAAATTTGGTCGTGATCTCCAAGAACTATCAAAATATCTCCAGCTTCAAAAACATAGGTAGGTTCCGGGTTAATCGTGCTTTTTTCCGCGCGCTTCACGGATACGATAATCGCCCCTGAACGACGTCTGAGGTCTGAATCTTTCAACGCCTTTCCAGAAAGATAGGAATTTTCTCTAATCTGGAACTCTTCCATCTGGAGGGCTCGATCAATTCCCGCCATCGTTGCATCAAGGAAATCAACCACGGATGGACGAATGATAACCGAGGCCATCCTTACCCCTCCGATGATATTTGGCGAAACCACGTAATCCGCTCCCGCCCTTTTTAATTTGGAAACCGATTCGGTTATGGTTGCGGTCGAAACGACAAACAGGGTTGAGTTGATTCCTTTGGCTGTTAACGCCACAAAAACGTTGTCGGCGTCATGAGGAAGAGCTGAGACCAATGCGGAAGCCTTTTGAAGGCCGGCTTCTAGAAGGACCTCGTCGAGGGTCGCATCCCCTTCCAAAACCAATATTTCCTGCTTGTACAATTCTTCTACGACTTTAGGGTTTGAATCAACGATAACAAATTCAAGATTCTTTTTCTTCATTTCATGGGCAACTACCATCCCGGTGTTTCCGGCGCCGCAAATAATATAGTGGCAATTTAATTGCTTTATCCGTTCTTTCATCCGCAGTTTCCCCCAAAGTTCACGAAATTTCCCTTCAATTATGAATTGGGCAAGAGATGTCACCGCA
>JACPTH010000200.1 GCA_016192885.1 bacterium
TCTCTAAGATTTCTTTGTGGGAATTGGCCGAGCCGCTAGTCGTAACGATTCCTTCACCCACGCGGGCCAAAATAGTTTCCTCCATCGCGCCCCCAATGAGTTTCGTAATGTCGGCTTTTACCGTGATTCGCGCAATTGCCTTGACCTGAATACCGTTTTTGGCCATCGCGGCTACTTCGGGGGTGCTAATGACCTTCGGTTTTACGCAGAGGCGGACCGCTTCGAGAACATCTCTTCCGGCCAAATCAATCGCGGTTGACCGCTCGAAGGTCAAGGGGATTCCCGCGCGTGCCGCCGCGATAAGAGCTGATACTACGCGTCCCACATTTCCGCCCGCAAGATAATGCGCCTCAAGTAGTTTTAAATCAAGGGGAATTCCGCCTTTGCACCCCATGATTGCAGGATTTATTATCGCGTGCGGAACAACTCCTCTAAGACGCATTCCAATAAGGTCTAAAACTCCGACAAAGACTCCGGAAGCCATTGCGCTTATCCACAACCCAAACGGGATAAAATACGTAAGAACGAAAAACCCGATCATTCCAAAAACAATTAGACCCACAACCATGATTTCAGACATTGCCGACCTCCTCTAGGTTAATAAAATCGTTGTTCAACCGCTTTTTTGAAACAACATTCTCAGGATTGATTCATTTTGAAAGTTCAATGTTTTCCCGCATCTTCTTGGCTGGATTGGACAATCGGAATGACTATCAAACTGTTATTTTTTGATTTGACCACCTTAATTTTTGTTCCATGGGGGATAAAATCACCCTCGGACATTACATCTACTCTTGTTTCACCAATTCGAGCTATTCCGCATGGGCGAAGATCGCTGGTCGCAACCCCTTCTAGGCCGACAAATCCGGACAAATCTTCAGTAGCAATATAGCCTCCTTCCACGGAAATGGTTGTCTGCAAGACAAACTTCCTGCCCATCGTGGTGTATGGGAAAACATAAGCGACCCATAAACCAAGAAGAATAAAAATAACAACTGAAACGATGGTGTAAATTATCGCTAATTTAATATCTAGCTTCCAGAAAGACAAGGCCAGCGCACTTAAAATAACAATTATTCCGGTTATTCCGGTAAGACCAAAACCCGGAATGAGCGTAACTTCAATGAAAAGAAGAACCATGCCTCCAATGATCATGAGAATTACTATTGCGCTGTATGATAATTCACCAGGTTCCGCGGGAGAATTTCCCCTGGTTTCCTGGAAAGATTCGGACGCGGTTCTCCCCTGTTCGCTTTCCGTTAAATAAATCGTTTTGGAAGCTTTATGCGGAATGAACTCGCCATCCGACATTTCCTGGGAGAAAATTGGGTTTAATCCGGCCAAAGAAACTAAATAAATGACAATAAACAAAAGAAAAACCCGAAAAGAAAGGCCAGGCTTTGTTTTAATATTTTTTCGGTCAAAATTCAAGGGAAAAAAATTCGCCATTTAAATTACCCCACAAGCGCGCGAATAACGATTTTGGTGCCTTCAACTTTAACGACCACGACCCTTTTCTCCCTCTCGATAAAATCTCCCTCCGAAACCACTTCAAGACGTTCCGAACCAATACGAGCGAACCCTGACGGACGACAGGGGGAAAGAGTTATCCCCTCTAAATTTAGCAAGGAATCGTATGGGTTAGCATCCACCGCAACAAACCCTCCGGATGTACTTAATTCTTGCTTTAAGACAAAGCTATCAAAGAGTTTTACTTTGGGCCCCATATAGTACAAGGCGATAAAGAACAAAATCGATAAAGCCATCATTTTGGAAATAGCATGAATGGCCGTGTAAACACCCCCAAAAACTATCACAATGCTAATTCCGAGTGAAAGTATCCCTAAAATACCGGTAATTCCAAAGCCTGGAATTATGAGCAATTCAAGTAGCAAAAGTAACATGCCAACAAAAAAAAGAATTAGGGCTTCCATTCCGGCTAAATACGCAAAAAGGTGCCCCCCGAAAAACAGGGCAAGGCACATCAAGCCCACCCAGCCTAAAATACCCCACCCAAAGATAACAAGTTCTAAAATAATTGTCCAGATACCGACGGTAAACAATAAGACGGAAACGTTTGGGTTGGTAAGCCAACGAGCAAGCTCTTCGCCGGAGGTAGGTTCAACACGCTCAATAACTGATGGATTGATTTTGAGGCGCTTCATGGCGTGATCTAAATCGCTAACTATGTGATCGCAATAACCGTGTTCCCCCGCGGTTTCCGTCGTCAGGGTTAATATTTCCCCGCGTTTAACCAGCCCGGGAATGGAATCGTGGTCTTTATCCACCATAGCTCCGGCAAGTGATTTAGGGCGCTTTCGGGCCTCGGCTGCTCCCTCAAATTCGGCCCGAAACGCGGAAACGAACTTGGGTTCAGCGGCCTTTACCGAAGGCCCCATTAGCATAAAGGGCGTTGCGGCGCCTAGCTCTGCCCCCTGGGTCATTAGGATTTTCTCGCAGGAAATGGTAATAAGGGCGGCGGCGGAAAGGGCCCTTCCTTTTACGAATGCAACGGTTAAAATTGGGGAGCGTAATAAAGCGTCTTTAATATCTTGGGCTTCTTTTACCAATCCCCCATTCGAATTAATCTCCAAAACAACCACTGAAATCTTCTCTCGTTCGGCTTTACGTAACATTCGTTGAACGAAAAAGGATACCCCTGAATCAATGTCGCCAATTACCGGAATGACCAAAACCGAACCGGTCTTTTCTTGTTCCGGAGATTTGGATGAGGCGGATTGAGCATTAATTTTTTCATTCGAAAAACCGAGAAAAAATAGCCCAAGAAAAACCGCGAGACAAACGAAACGTCTCGCGGAACATACAACCTTAATTTGAGATTGAACGCTACTTACTGCGCCGCCGTTGTTTTCGGCGAGCTTCAGCTGCTTTACGTTTTCGCTTTTCACTTGGTTTCTCGTAGGCGCGCCGCCTCTTGATTTCCTTGATTATTCCGGACTCTTGGCATTTTTTTTGAAACCGCTTTAGGGCCTTTTCAATTGGCTCATCTTTAAGAACTTTGACATCAGCCACTTTTACTTTCACCCCCCTCCTGTTTGGAGTAGATATTTTTTCATGGAATCTTTAACCTGGAGGCCATGACATTGGCCGGCCCCCAAGGAGATGAAAGTGCAAATGATCTACGGTCTGCCCGCCCTCTCTTCCACAATTAACCACGACTCTGAAACCTTTGGAAATAGGAAAACTATCGGATATTTCGCGGATGGCGTTAAAAACTGGGACCAACAGGGAACTATCGGATGCTTTTGGGTCTTTTAGGTTTTCAACATGTTTGATGGGAACAACAAGTAAATGAACCGGAGCCTGCGGGTTAATATCGTGAAAAGCCAAAACAAATTCGTTTCGAAAAACAATTTTTGACGGTATTTCACCTTTGATTATTCTACAAAAAAGACACTCATTCATTTTAGGTGAATGGCATTGTACCGCAAATCTAACATGCGTGTCAACTGAATTTTGTAAAATGCTGGGAAACTGGGACCTTTCGGAGCCTATTACCTTTTGCCATGAGAGAATCATAGCTTTTTGAAAACAATCTTCGTAAGCGTTCACTTGGGGGGATTGGTTTTTTTGAAGTTTTCCAGGTAGTCGGAAGCCGGGAGCCGGGTAATCAAAGGAAATAGGAAAAAGGCAAATTGATAGCTCAACGTAAGGCTCTCAATTTTGGCTTTGGGGATATTTTTCCAAAAGAAGTTCGCCAAAAATAGTATTCCGGTTTTTAACTTTGTCGTTTTTTATCGCAATCCAAAGGGCCTTCCTAGTTCCAATGATGACCGCGGTCTTTTTGGCTCTGGTTAGCGCGGTATAAAATAAATTCCTTTGCAGCATCATGTAATGTTGGGTCATAAGCACGATTACCACCGCCTTATACTCGCTTCCCTGAGATTTATGTACCGTGATAGCATACGCATGATCGAGATCCAAAAGGTCGGCGAGTTGGTAAACCCTTTCCCCTTGCCCAAATTCTATGACGATCTCTTGATCTTCGGAATTTATGGTTCGAATGATTCCTATGTCTCCGTTAAAAACCTCAAGATCGTAGTTATTTCTTTGTTGAATCACCTTGTCACCGACCCGAAAAACCCGATGCATATGCTTTAGTTCAGATTTCATCGGGTTTGGGGGATTCAGAGCTTCTTGCAATAACTGGTTCAAATTTTGGGCTCCAAGCGATGCTCTACGCATCGGGGTAAGAACTTGTATATCTTCGATCGGATGGTATCCAAAGCGCTTGGGAAGGCTTGATGAAACCACATTCTTCATCAGGTCTAGGGAATTCGCAGGCTCCGGGGCCTCAAGAAAATAGCAATCGGTAACTGTCTGTCCGTCGGGTTTTACTAAAACAGGCATTATCCCTTTGTTTACCCTATGGGCGTTCGTAATTATCAGAGACTCTTGGGCTTGCCGAAAAATTGTGTCAAGACGAACTACCGGGAGAATTTTTGATGAAATAAGATGTTTTAAAACCAACCCTGGGCCTACGGATGGAAGTTGATCAACATCGCCGACAAGAATAAGCTTTCCGTGGGTGGGGAAGGCGCGAAGGATGGAGAA
>JACPTH010000201.1 GCA_016192885.1 bacterium
AATCGTTAAATTGCATTTTGTGTTAAAATAATGGGTTAGCATGCTCAATATATAATACAGGTGTTTTCTTCATTCATCAAGCGCGTTATGGGGGGGAATTTTATCGAAATTTTCAGGAAGTTTTTGAAAATTATCTAGAATGTTTAAGGAGGGCTTGAATGATTCGAGAACCATTTGTGGAGGGAAAATTTTATCCCGGCGTTAAAGATGAACTGGTTACGCTGATTAAGAATTGTGAAGGTAGCTTTCTTGAAAAAAAGAGCAATAAAATTTTGGCAAATGGAAAACTTGTCGGATTTATTTCTCCTCACGCGGGTTTTATTTATAGCGGACCGGTTGCAACTTGGGGAATGGCGAGGCTTTCTCTGGAGAAACCGTTACCCTCAAAGTTTCTTCTTCTGGGGCCGAAGCATACTCGATTTGGAGCTGCGGCGGCTTTAAGCGGGGCGGATTCATGGAAAACTTTACTGGGAAACGTTTCGGTTGAAAGAGAGCTTAGAGAGGCGTTGCTTTCAACAGACCTCTTTGAGCTCGACGATGAAGCGCATGCCTATGAGCATTCCCTAGAAGTACAACTTCCATTTCTCCAGCATTTGTACGATTCTTGTCCTCTGGCAGTCGTACCGTTAGCCCTTCAATATGCTTCTTTTGAAACTTGTAGCGCGTGGGGCAAGGCGATCGGACGGGTTTTATCCGAGAAGCGTTTTTCCGATGTTTGCGTGCTGGTTAGTTCGGATTTTTCGCACGATTGCTCGCGTTCTGAAGCATATAAATTAGACGGAGAGGCGATGGATGTTATCGAAAAACTAAATGGGGAAGCCTTTTATAAACTTGTTGTATCCGAAGAGAGGAGCATTTGCGGGGTTATTCCAATTACGGTTTTCTTGGAATCCTTGAAAGGTAAAAGGGTGAAAGGGACTCGATTGACCTATTCTACCTCAATGGACGTTGTTTCCCATAGTCGAGGGGTAGGGTATGCTTCAATAATGTTTGAAGAGGTTTAATTCAAGGTGACAAGTTTTGAGGTTGGAATTTGCACTGGAATTGTTTGGGCCGCAATTCTCGTCGTATGGACCCTTGCGGATATAACAACGGGGGAACCGAGTCAATTACTATTGTTGATATCCCTGATTTACGACGGTTACGATTTTACTCCGAAGGGTTTGTTGGTTGGGGCATTATGGGCTTTTGTTGATGGGTTTTATTCCGGTTACATTATTTCGTGGATAGTTTTCCGTTTGGTTTAATTTTCTTTCAATTTCCAATTTGCCCTTGACATTTTCCCTGCAATAAAGTAAATTTTATGTTTTAAGCCTAATAAATATCCAAAATTCAACACCAACAAGGTGGGCCTTTGAAAAAGGGCGTTGTTGATGACTCTGTTATTACTGAAATTCGTTCCCGAATTGATATCGTTCAATTGGTCGGGGAGTATGTGCGGTTAATTCCATCCGGCCGCAACCTTAAAGGCCTTTGTCCTTTTCATCAAGAAAAAACCCCCAGTTTTAATGTCGTTCCTGAAAAACAAATGTTTTATTGTTTTGGTTGCCACAAAGGCGGGGATTCCTTTCGATTTCTAATGGACATCGAGCATTTTTCATTCCCCGAAACCATTCGCGCTTTGGCCCAACGTTGTGGCGTTTCATATTCCGCCGAAAAAGACCAAGTTTCCGAAGAGAAGAAAGTAATGTATTCTCTTCTTGAAGAAGTTTCCGGTTTTTTTCAAAGTTGTTTATCCGACCGTGCCAAGGGAAAACATGGGCGCGAATATCTTGTCAAGCGAGGGATCTCCCCGCAGGCCGCCAAAAAATTCCAAATCGGTTTCGCACCTGATTCCTGGGATGACCTTTTTAAAGGCATTGGAAAAACCGCCAATAAAATTGAGTTACTTGAGAGAAATGGTTTGATAAAACCCAAAAAAACAGGTGAAGGCTTTTACGATTCGTTTCGAAATAGGGTTATATTCCCGATCTTTGACCCTCATGGCAGAGTGGCGGGCTTTGGGGGGAGAGTAATCGACCCCGCGGATGAGCCAAAATATTTAAATTCCCCCGAGACCGAGCTTTTTAATAAGCGGAAGTTGCTTTTTAATTTAAAAAATGCCCTTCCCCAAGTTCGAAAAAACAATGAAGTGATAGTCGTAGAAGGGTATTTAGATGTTGTAAGCCTGGTTCAGGCAGGGGTCGATAATGTAGTCGCCACACTCGGAACTGCAATTACCCAGGAGCAAATCTATCTATTGTCGCGGAACTGCGATTCCGTGTTCTTTTGTTATGATGCCGATCAGGCCGGTCAGAAAGCCACTATTAGGGCAATTTCGCTGAAACGGGAAACCCCTCTTTCGGCGCGGATAATAACCTTTGAAAACCCCAAGGACGATCCCGACAGTTTTATTCAACGTGAAGGCCGTGAAAAATTTTTGGCGCGCATGAGGAATGCAAAGGATATTTATTCCTTCCTCTTCGACGCGCGCACGCGCGACCTAAAAAAACCGTTGGATATTCATGACAAAGAGCGTTTGATGGCTGAATTCAAAGGGTTCGTTCAAGAAATTCAAAGTCCAATTGCAAGGAGTGAAATAATTCATAGGTTATCTCGATTAATTGATACCGATGTGAAGGCCCTGGAAAGTACCCTGTTTCCCGGAATCCCTTCAAAGGAGAGCGGAGGTATTCCCATGAAACCCCTTCTCAAGATAGACGGGCAGAAACAGCGTGAAGAATGGGTAATTAAGCATCTCTTTGACCACCCGGAAGAAATTGATAAGGTGAAGAACTTTTTAGGAAGTGCTGATTTTTCAGACCCCCTTTTAAGAGAGCTTTTTGAAATTCTATTGAATTCTGAAAGTTCAATGGGGAGAGCTTTAAAATCATCCGAGGTTATCACCAAAATCGACGACCCCAAAATGGTTTCGAGACTAAGTGAATTGATTATTTCACTCGATGAAGTGCCGGAATATCCCTTCATGGAATGCGCAATTGGAATGGTTGAACAAAACTTGAAAATTGAAGCGGAACGGTTGGAAAAACGCATTCGAATCGCGCAGCAAAAGGAAAGCCTTGAAGAAATTGACAGGCTAATTTTGGAGCAATACCAACTTCGCCGGAGAATGAGTTTTCTAAATCGAAATAATTGAATGCCGAGGAATAAATTATGAAGGTTACCAGCGAGATCAAAGTCGCTGTATCAACGGGCAAATCCTTTGATGTTGTTCGTCAAGAGCTAATAGAAAAAGGGAAAAAGCAAGGATATCTAAGTTATCAGGAGATAAATTCCGCCATTCCGGATGGTCTCGATCCAGAGTCCTTTGAAGGAGTCATTAACTTTTTAATGGATTGCAACGTTGAGCTTGTGGACGATGAAGAAATCAAGCTCAAAGAAAAACTCCGGATGCCGGAAGATAAAAAAGAAGAATTCCCTGATGCCCAGCAGGATTTTGAAGACATCGATGACTCCGTTCGCGTGTACTTGCGTGAAATTGGAAAGATCCTTTTATTAACCACCCAAGAAGAAGTAATGTTGGCAAAGCGAATCGAGCAGGGCGATCAGGAAGCTCAACGAAAGCTTATTGAGGCTAATTTGCGTTTAGTAGTTTCGGTCGCGAAAAAGTATACCAAAAGAGGCCTTCTTTTTTTAGACCTGATTCAGGAAGGAAATCAGGGATTAATCAGGGCGGTCGAGAAGTTTAAATATAGAAAGGGTTACAAATTTTCCACCTACGCAATCTGGTGGATTCGCCAAGCAATAACTAGGGCCATTGCCGATCAAGCACGCACTATTCGGATTCCGGTTCATATGGTCGAAACTATTAATAAAATTCGAAAAGCGAGTCGTAAATTGGTGCAAAAATTCGGTCGAGAACCGTCACTTGAAGAATTGGCCGCCGAAGTTTCCTTGCCGGTGGAAAAAGTTAAGAACATAATGAAAACGGCGATGGATCCAATTTCTCTTGAAACCCCGATTAATGGTGAAGACGATTCTCATTTGGGTGATTTCGTCGAGGATAAATCGGCCCAAGCTCCTGCGGAAACAGCGTTTAATCTGATATTAAAAGAACAAATTAACCGGGTCCTTTCGACCCTAACCGAGCGCGAATCTAGGGTAATAAAATATCGCTTTGGATTGGACGATGGATGGCAGAGAACCCTCGAAGAAGTTGGGCAAAAGTTTGGTGTCACAAGAGAACGAATCAGGCAAATTGAGGCAAAAGCGTTACGGAAACTTCGTCACCCAAGCCGGTCGAAAAAACTTAAAGAATTTTACATGGAGTAGCCTTGAATACCTGTTCTAACCACTTTGAAAAAAAATCTTGACTTTCTATTATCGGTTCCATATACTTTCGGTCTAAAGTATATTGCTCGTAACTTTAACCCAAGGGTGCATGAAAGGAGGTGCTAACTCTGAGGTAGCCCTAGGAAAAAGGAGCTTTATACTCTGGGTTGGGTTCCTAAGTAGCAGTTCCTCGATTAGTTCGACCTGAGATATCCGGAAGGAAACATGGAAACTTCTGAGAAAAATCTGCGAAGAACTGAAAGAGTAAAGCGAAAAGGACCCCCAAAAAATAAAATTAAAAATACCTACAGGGGGTTTACATGAAGCGTTTTTCTATTTTTTTGGTTGTAGCGTTTGTTTTTTCAACAATGGCGGCTAGCGCAAATCCGTTTTCTGATGTTCCATTTTCCCATTGGGCATACGATGCGGTGAATAAGCTTGCTAGTAAGGGGCTTCTCCAGGGTTATCCTGACGGAACCTTTAAGGGCGAGAAACATGTTACTCGATATGCCTTGGCAATGGTGACCGCGAAGTTGTATGCCAATATCGAGCAAATGATGGAGAAAGGTCTTGGCGATAACTTGGTTACCAAAGCCGATCTTCAAACCCTTGAAAAACTAACCGTCGAGTTTGCTGACGAGCTTGCGCTTCTTGGCGTAAAAGTCACCGCTCTCGAAGATGACATGCAGGTTGTAAAAGAAGATGTCTCCGTTCTAAAGAAAGATGTTGAGGGCATTAAAGACTATATGGCCAAAGGCGGAATGGAAAAAGTGAAGCTTTCCGGCGACATGTTGGTTCGCCACAGCAGCTTGATTCATAACCGTGATTGGGCGTTTGATGCTCGTGGCCCGGCGACTTTGGGTGGCGTTGGCGGAAACACAAACAACTCCCAAACTCAAACCGAACTTCGGTTCCAATTTAAAGCAAGTATTGATGAGAACGTTACCGCGGTTGCCAGGTGGCATATGCTTGGGAAGGTTGACAGTATGCTTGCGGTTGGAAACAACGCCACGGCATGGGGTAACAACGGCCTCCGAAATGGGGTTCGCTACAACGCCGACACAAGCATGAAAATCGATTTGGCCTACTTGCACATTAAAGATATGTTCCGCTTTGGCGGAGACTTTACTTTGGGCCGAAACTTCTATTCGACCGGTCATGCCCTACTTCTCTCCGATTATGTTGATGCGATCCACTATTACAAGAGAAGTGGCGATATCGACATCGGCTTCCTTTCCATCTACGATCGACATCGCGGTAATTACAAAGACACG
Organism: bacterium; assembly: GCA_016192885.1. GTDB lineage: Bacteria > Muiribacteriota > Ozemobacteria > Ozemobacterales > Ozemobacteraceae > JACPTH01. The sequence goes on from JACPTH010000201.1 coordinate 5,547, forward strand.
ACGGGAGTCGCCGGAGCGGTTGTCGATTTCCGAAATGTTTGGGGTTTAACCTTCGGTGGAAAATATCGTGATAATGACCTTTATTTGAACTTCTTGGGTCAAGACGAACCAAATCTCTACAATCGAACCTGGATCACCCCGGCAGTGAGTGGGGCTTCCCGGTTCCTTACGACCCCGTTGCTTCCAGGCGCTGGAGCGGTATTGGTGGCCCCCACCGCGGCGGGTGTTCTTACCCCTAACTTCGATATTGCCATGGGGAACACCGTTGCCGGGCAACAAAGAAGAGATAATTGGTGGGCGGTAGAATTCGGCGGCAAAGGTCCTTTGGGCCGCAATGGTCACTGGGATTATGACCTCGGGTTCGTATATACCAATTATGAATTGAGCATCTTCAACACAGGTACAACCTTTATTAGCCCATCAATGCAGGGCTGGGTCGGTCATGCCGCGGTAAAATGGGATTCCAAGAAAGAATGGGCCGCGAAACTTGGTTACACCTTCGGAACGGACGAGAATACCAGCGGGCTTAGCCTTGATAACGATCGTCGCTATGACAACGGTATTGAAACTCCATATGAAGATATTTCCAAGGGCAATAACTACTTTATGCGTGGCTTGATGAACATGTGGGATCTCAAACTCCAAGTCGAATATCGCCCCCGTGACACCAAACACTACTTCCGATTGGCCGGCGATTTCTTGGATGAAGTTGACGACACCACCACCAATGATTTAGCCAGATTGGGCGTAGGGCATAACACCAGCGCCGGGGTGCCTTCAGCGTTTGTTAAAACCAACACCCTTTACGATCGTTGGAATAACTTTGTGACCGCTGACCCACAAGCGTTTGTGCTGACCTTCGAATATCGCTATCAATTGGCTGAAAATACCCGCATTCGCGTAGGGTATACGGCATTTGATATGACGGGCAATGAAACGAAGGCTGTTGGTGCGGTTACTAGCGCTAGGGCGGGTCGAGGTGTAGTAGGCGATTACGATTACAACCTCTTCTGGGCGGAAGTTTATAGCCAATTCTAAAGAAACCTTGCTTCGGCGAACCAAAAAATTCGCCCCAGCATGGAAATACGTGTAAACGTAAGAATACGAAGGCCGGGATTCAACCCCCGGCCTCTTTTATTTGTCCGTGGTCAGATGTTAGAAAGTGGTAAACATTAAAGGCGGGAAAAAAATGGCAAGGCCAAAAAAAGATAAAAATTCCGGAATTTTGAACTATAAGGGCTTCCTTGAGAGGGCAGACTCGGAAAGACTGGAGATAATTGACGGAGTTGCGTGTCCGCTTCTTCCGCCGCCTGGGAAAATTCATCAAAAAATTCTTTTGGCTTTGGCAGTAAAATTTTTTTCTTTCCTCGGGAAAAAAGAGGCGGACATGTACATTTCTCCGTTTCATGTTAGGCTACCCAAGGAAGGTGAGGACACTGCCGAAAAGATTTCCACGGTTGTTCGACCCGATATTTCGGTCGTTTGCGATTCAAAAAGAGTGGATGACCTAGGAATTGTCGGCGCTCCCGATTTAATAATAGAAATAGTTTCCCCTAGCTCCGCTTCGCAAGACTACATTCGGAAACTGGCTTTATATGAGCGTCACAAGGTGCGCGAGTATTGGATAGTGCATCCTGGTGATAAGATTGTTATGGTTTACAAAATTCGAGAAGATGGAACTTATGGGAAGTCTGAAATTTATTCAGAAATTGACGTAACAAAAGTTGGGATTTTCAGCTCCCTTCCAATTAATTTACGAGAAATTTTTGGGAGTGAAATTTGAACGAATCGGAAATCATCCATAATGCATTAGAAGAAGATCTCGGGGCTTCTTGGAAAGATGTTTCCGTTGAAGCCCTTGGTTCGGTAGGGGATAATTCTTCAACCTCCAAAGTTATTGTAAAAGAGGCAGGAATTGTTTGTGGTTTGTGGCTAATTGACGAAGTGATAAAAAAAGTAATGATGGTTTGTGGCAAAGGGGAATTCTCTCACCTTTTTTCTGTTGAATGTTATTTTTCTGACGGAGAATTTGTTGAACCCGGCTCGGTCATAGCTGAAATAGATTGCCCGGTCGGAATCATTTTGAGTGCGGAGCGGACAATATTAAATTTCCTTCAGCGACTTTCCGGAATTGCAACTTTAACGAAAAAATTTGTCGTTGCGGTTTCCCATACGAAGTGTAAGATTCTCGATACGAGAAAGACTGCTCCTGGTCTTCGATGCCTTGATAAGCTGGCGACAAAATTTGGAGGGGCGTTGAACCATAGATTTGGGCTTTATGACATGGTAATGCTTAAGGATAACCACATTAAAGCCATGGATGGCAACATTAAAAAGGCGGTTGAGCAAACCCGAATGATTGTGGGTCCAACAAAGAAAATTGAAGTAGAAACCTCGACTTTTGAGGAAGTGAAAGCAGCCGTTGGATCCGGCGCTGATATGGTAATGCTGGATAACATGTCAATTGAACTGATGAAGAAGTGCGTTGCTTGGGTTAAGGGAAGGGTTCCCCTTGAAGCCTCGGGTGGAATTAATCTTGAAAATGCCGGGAAGGTGGCGGATACCGGCGTTGACTACATTTCCGTCGGTGAAATTACCCATTCTCCGAAAGCTTTGGATATTTCCTTGAAAATTGTTTCGTAGAGGCCATCGCGATCTGCCCCTTCTTCCGGTTTACAGTAATCGTGGGTTAGGCGCTGTTGCGGTAACCCACCAACCTGGCGGGTTACGCTTCGCTAACCCACCCTACGGAATACTTCGGTCGAAATGACAAAAAGAGTTGTAAAACTACATTTGAGATAGAAGGAATGAGGTCAAGTTTCCGGTTTTTCGGGCTCGCAAAAGTTTAATTGCAGGAAGGGAAGTATTCTTTGAGGGATTTACAATCGCCGTAAGAAGGGGGCGTTTAAACTCTTCGACTTTAAAATTTAGCCTGTTTTGGTGCCAGAAAAGCATTGCAGGATCTTTCATCGCCCAGTAAGAACGATTATTTTGGGATGCGGGAGTCCCAAAGGGTGAAGGTAGAATTCCGTGCTGGGTAAGGGCGATTAAAAAGGGCTCAAGGGCATGAACCGTCGAAGGGAGGGTATCATGAAGAAGTACAATTCCGCCCTTTCCTCCATGACTTAAATTGAGCTGCGCTTTTAGATTCTCAACGGTTCTTGACATGCTTTTATTTCGCCAATCCCCGGGGTCAACGCTCCATAGCATAATGCTCAATCCCTCATGCTTTATACAATTTAGAACCGTATTGTTTAAAGCGCCATATGGAGGTCGAAAGAGGGTCGGTTTCACCCCGACAACTTCCTTTATCAGAGCGTTAGTATCCCGAATCTCTCGAGAAATCCTATCGACCCCAAGGTAAGTTAAATTCGGATGGTAGTAAGAATGGTTCCCGATTGTATGCCCCTCTGAATGGATTTTTCGTGCTATTTCCGGGTATTTGCGAACATTTGTTCCTACCAGGAAAAAAATACCCTTAATATTTCTTCGCTTTAGAATTTCCAAAACAATAGGGGTGGTTCTTGGGTTGGGTCCGTCGTCAAAGGTAAGAAGAATTTGACGATTTTTCCCCAGAGTTTGGGCAATCAATTGACGATTATAAAAAACCAGGTTTCCCGATTCGGTTGGCGCTTCGAAACTATGCGTAGGAATGAGTTGGCGTGATTGGCCAGAAATCATTGCAACATGGCTCGCGACTTTTATCGGAGCGGGGGAAAGAATTGCTCCAAATGCCATATGCGGGAAGAAATAGGTAATCAGGAATGATTTTGTGAGAAAAAGCAATATGAACATATTTCTATGAATTTTCATTATAAACTTGTATCGGTATGAAATAAACCGAAGTTAAGAAAAAATGATTAACATGCAGGAAGCATTTGATTGTTGGGGAACAATTTATGGAATCAGTATCATTATGAAGCACGCGATAGAGCCGCGAGCGCCACGCTTTTCAAAGCTTTCAAATCGACTTTTCCGGTACCAAGAAGAGGAATTTTTTCAACTTTAATAAAATTCTCCTTTCTGGGAATGAATAAATTGGGAAGCCCGCTTGTACTTAATTTTTCAATTATTTCAGGGATTTTTTCCTCTTGAATAGTGTGCAGAACAGCTAGTTTCTCCCCCTTTTTTTCGTCCGGAACGGCGGTAACCGCGAAAACTTGTGTATCAACTTTCGCGGCCAAATGAAGCCCCTCTTCAACTTTTCCGTGTGGAACCATTTCACCCCCGATTTTGGAAAACCTCGATAAACGATCGGTGATTTTTACAAACCCGTTGTCATCCAGGATGGCTATATCTCCGGTAACGTACCAACCGTTTTGTACAGCTTTCTGGGTCAAATCATCTCGTCCCAAAT
>JACPTH010000191.1 GCA_016192885.1 bacterium
TGAAAAAAAGGGCGAATATAAAAAGGCGATCGAGTATTACTTAAAAGTTGAAAATCAGAACGATAAAGTTGTTTTCCGAATCGCCACTTGCTACAAATGCTTGAAAGACTTTGAAACCGCGATTCAGTGGTTCTTAAAAATGCCAAGGTATGACCAAAATCTGCTTGAGGTCGTTGACTGCTATAAACTCGATTCTCGCATAAAGGAAGCAATCTATTGGTTATTCATAATTCTTGAACCTCTCGAAGGTAATTCAGCGGAACTTACTGCTTTAAAGTTAATTGAAGAATATACTTACCCGGGAAAAAAGACCGACTATCCGAATTTCAACCAGCGCCTTTCAGATATTTACATTGCCAAAGCTGTTTTGAACTATCAAAAAGATTTCAGCCAAGCTAGATCCGATTATGGAAAGGCGATTTCGCTTCTGGCAAACGGAGCCGACCCCAAAGGCGTCAGTTTGGGCGTCCTGTCCCGATATCAGAATAATTATAAAGGGGCCATGGACATCCTAGAACAGCAACGCGAGGCCGCTGAAAGATATTTTGAAAATCTGCTTCGCGAAGCACAGGACTGCTATAATCGAGCCGAAGATCGATATCGCCGCGCCCAGAGGGAAGCCGAAAATGAGTATTCCCGCAGATTGGAACAAACCAGGCGGGATCTTTACCTTGCGGAGTGCGAGTTGGAAAGGCTTCAGAAAGAAGCTTCCCCGTCGGCTCAATTAATTGAACAGGCTCGGCACAATGTTGAATGCAAGCGCAATGATTATCATAATATTGTAAACAATCATAATATGATTGTGGAAGACTATGTAAGACCATATCGAAGAGAAATGGAAGAAGCAATGCAGAAGTATCGTGACATTTCCAACAGCCGAACGAAGATTATAGAAAATTACATCGGGCAGTACAAGCGAAAGGTTGAGGAAGCCAAACGAGCTTTTGAACTAATTCGCAACCTCCACGAGTCGGTGTACGGGCTTAGGTAGGCATAATGCTTGTGGGGCCGGGAGATAAACCGGCCCCATTTTATTAAACCGTTGTTAAAGAAAACCTGATAAAATCAGCTTGATAGAGAAAGATAATTTAATGCCCAAAAGAATAATGGTGGTTGATGATGCCGGGATAATGCGACTTGTTTTAAAACAAATGCTTGTTCGGGCGGGCTATGATGTCGTGGCTGAAGTCGATGGAGGGTATAAGGCGATTTCCCTTTATCCAACCTATAAACCCGATCTGGTTACAATGGATATTGCCATGCCTGATATTGATGGAATCACGGCAATAAAAGAAATAATTAAAATTGACCCGGATGCCAAGATCATTATTTGCTCCGGGATGGGCTATACCGAAAAAGTAAAAGACGCGATTCTGGCGGGCGCAAAAACCTTCATCGCAAAACCTCCTCACCCCGATCGAGTAATTGCAACCATCAAATTGATTCTTGGCGAATGAAGCGGGGGAAAACTCCATGAAAAGTTACAATGCCCTAGTTTGTTTGTTTGTACTTGTGATTTTTTTTCCAACTTCAACTTGGGCGATAAAAAATTTATGTTCCGATTGTGGTTTTCAGGCAAAGGAAAATGAAACGATTTGCTCCAAATGCTCCAAGCCTCTTAACAAGTGTCTTGGCTGCGGGTTTTTAAACCGGGTTTTGGCTGACTATTGCCAAAAGTGCTTCTTACCCATGGCGGAGATGCGAATTCTTGGTAGCATAGCATCCGAAACTCGTGATGAATTAAGGCTTGGTGAATCCGAACGGGCGCAACTTGACCGCGAATTACAGAAATTATCCTTCCTGATTGAGAAATTTCCGGACAAATCTGAAATTTACCTTTACAGGCAAGCCAAAATTTTTAAACGCATGAACTTCTCCGCAAAGGAAGCCAAAGCCTGGGAAGAATACCTGGCAAAATTTCCCCAAACGAGTCACAAACCCGAAATCACTCTTTTTCTTTCCGAAGCCCTTCGAAAATGGGGTTATTTGTTTTACCAACAAGGTGAAAAAGAGAAAGCATTAGAGAAATTTTTGGGCGCAGCAAAAACGAATCCCATGAATTCCGAAGCCTGGATTTGGGTGGGACGGTTACGGAATGAGAAAAAAGAATTAGGTTTAGCTGGTGACGCTTATTTAGAGGCGTTGAAAGCAAATCCTGGAGACAAGATCGCGATACATTTTTTAAAAAGCTTGAAAAAAGTTATTCCCCCCGAGCTTTTAAAAAGGCCGGCTGAGTTTTTTGAAAAGCCTATTGTTCAAAAATCCACGGAAATTTCGATTCCCCAGATTTCGCCTCAAACAACCGTTTCGGGAACTCAAACGCCGGTGGTCCAGGCATCTTGGACGCTTCCAATTGTATCCACCGTATCATCCGCATCTTCCCCAAAAAAGATATCCCCAGTGGTTCCCATCGCGAACCCCACAATCATCCCTAGCGGGAAATAATTTTCTTCTCAAGGAATTTCCATGGAAGATTCCCGCAGGCTCAAAGATCTCGCTACCCAGTTTTTTGCGGAGATAGCCCCCAAAGGGATGAAAGATCTAGATAGCTTATTTGAGCGTTGGAAAACCGACGTTCCCCGAAAACAAGAAGTTAACTTTGGCTTGGCCTTACCGCCTTCGATGCGTGAACGAATTTTGAAGGATATCGGGCTTCTTGAACCTTCACAGGATCCATCGCAGATAAGGTATTTAGGTTACCTAAAAATTTTAAATCGCCTAATGGAACGCAATATTGAAGACCTTCTTGAAATGAATCACGATCAAATTACCGCTTTGGTTTGGCAGGAAGGGCGAAGGTTAAACATGCTCGACCCGGAGATTCAGGAAATGGCGGTGCTAATTCCGGTTTGGATAAAAAAAATCTCCAACAAGGTTATTTTTGAGTTTTCCCCGATGAATATCTTTGAAGTGACCAAAATAGCGGAGGGGAAACAGCCCTTAGCGAAAGGTAGCCGAGCGAAATTTCAAGATATTATAGGTCGTTCCGATAAAATGCAATCGATTTTTTCCTGTATAGAGCGAATTAGCAAAAGCAATCTTTCCGTTCTGATCCAGGGGGAAAGCGGTACAGGCAAAGAATTGGTCGCTCATGCAATTCATATTAATTCCCCCAAATCCAATGAAAGTTTTATTCCCGTAAATTGCGGAGCCCTTCCGGATTCGATCATTGAGAGCGAGTTGTTTGGGCATGAGAAGGGAGCCTTTACGGGAGCGATTGTACAAAAAGTGGGGTATTTTGAGCTTGCGAACCGTGGAACCATATTTTTAGACGAGATTTCCGAGACCTCGCTGTCGAAAAGTTCGCTAAAGAAAATAAAAAGCTGGTTCCAAAGCTTGACCCAAGGGTTAGGGGAATTCTTTTTGGGTATCCGTGGCCTGGAAACATTCGAGAATTGGAAAATGTCTTAAAGCGAGCGGTTGTACTTGCTGACAGGTTGATTTTGCCGAATCATCTTCCTCCAAATTTCCTCGAAAAAGACCCAAAAACCTCTCTAAGAATGATTGCTGGAAGCTTAGAAGAACAGCTTATGGCCGCTGAACGCGATATTATCTTGCGCTCATTGGAAAACAATAAAAACAATATTTCCCTAACAGCAAACGTATTGAAGATTTCGAGAAGAACCCTGCAAAGAAAAATGAGAACGTTGGATATAGAAAAAGCTTCCCTTTCCCTAAAAACTTCTCGATGTCCGCAGAACGGGAGTGTCACGGTCGATATTCCCCGCGATGTCATTTCATGCAATCGGCATGGGTCGCCAAAGTGAGCCGACGGGCTGTACTAGTGCAACCGATAAATGATGTACAGCCCCAGATATCAACCCGAACAGGGAATTCAACATCGTACCCGAATTATTTTTTCTTTCCCTCAATTTTGGCCAGAATTTCTACGGCCTTCTTGTTTTTTGAATCCCTGGATAAGGCTAGTTTCGCGAAATCCCGGGCTTCCGTGATTCTTCCGATGGCGTGAAAAGCCTCCGCAAGAAGCGATACCCCTCGAACGCCTTGATTTAAAGTAACCGCTGAGGCCAACGGACCCACCGCTTCGGCATGCCTTCCCAATTTCATGAGGCATTCCCCGAGCAACTCAAAGGTTTTGAAATGAGGGTCTTTCGCGGAACTGGTTCTAAAGAAGCCAACAGCTTCCTCTATTCTACCCCCCCTTATCGCAAGTCGGCCTTTTCTGTAAATTTCGTAACTCTCGCTCACTGGGATTGAGTTGGCGGAATTTTGACACTGTAGCAATTTGACTGAACTACTACAAAGCCTTTGAAAGGAATCCGCCAATTTGCTACAGTGTGCAAATTAAAATTCAAATTTGTCGGCCAGATTATTATCCAGCACATATAGGCAAACGGTTTTCGCGCAGTCCTGGGTGTAGCCATATTTACCGCTCAAGTTCGCAAATAGAAGCTTAATTTTTTCCCGAATTTTGGTGTCGTATTTTAGAAAATCTTCAGTGCCGAACTCTTTAATCGCGATTCTAAAATTGTTGTTTTTCCCGTAGGGTTCGAGCACCTTTTGGCGGGCGGTCTTTGTAAATTGAGAAAACATTTCTAAATATTGGTTGGATTCGGTAATTTTTTTGCCTTCAACTTTAATTTCTTTTGCAAGCGTAACGGAGGCGTATTCCGCGATCGCCTCTCGGCGAAACCGCTCTTTTACCACCGGATAGGCATTATGTCCGATTAAATGCGTCTCTACGATATCAAGGAAATCGCTCGTTACTAAAACCTCTTCGAAATTAATGTACGGGTTTTTTACCGTATCTCCGATGTTTTGCGTGATTGCCACCAAATAATTTAAGATGGTCTTTGAAATCTCTTCCTCGTTGTAATCGTACATTGAATCTTTAACTTCTTTCAACACTTCGAAATCGTACAAATCGGTTAAATGTTTCAAGAAATCCTTCGGGATTTTCTTCTTAAGCTCCCTGTTTTCGTCCAGGAAAAACTCCCCGACTTGTTTCATTGTTATAGGGCGCCTCTTCGAATATTTCGAATAAAATTCGTCGAAAATTTGATTCGACTCTCGTCCGGAAAAACCCTCATGCCCTTCGCTTTCCGATTCGGCGAGGAGGTTTTTCCAAACTTCGGCTTTAAGCGAGCTTCTATCTTCCTTGGATAACCAGTCTGGAATTATCCCCGCATAAAAGTACATTTTTAAAATTAAAAAATCGGGGTCGCAATATTTTTTATAAACGACTTCATCCTTGACCCAATCTTGAATGGCTTTTGACTCATGCTTGATGCGGGAAGAAATAACCGTTTTCGCAAAATTTTCCAACACGTGAGGCATAAAACGCAGTTTAATCTGGTCTCCGAAAGTGTTTATGTAAATTTTAATCTCGGTGTTAAAATCAAGCACGTACGGTACAAGTATTTCGTGTATCCGATCTTTAAGCGAATGATCGATCGACGATTCGTCTTTCTTGTTCTGCTCCCCAATATGCTCTAGATCGCCCGGATTCATCAAAACGATAAAAAGCGATTTTATCCGCTCTTCAAGATCGGAAACTTTATGGACCTCATCGCTGATTATTCCATGGAGATCAAGGAATCTTTGAACGTTCTTTGCCTTAAGATCCATTAAGGCTCTAATTCCTTGATTTGTGCTGGAATAGCTGGAGAAAAGGTATTTCACCTTGTTGCTGTCTTGGAAAAATTCGTTAAGGAATTTTTGCACCGGTTCGTTCTCTCTAACGATTACTTTTTCTAAATCATCGCCGGAATTAAACACCGAAATGCCTATTCCTTGCTTCTTATGGAAAAAATAGCGTCGGGCGAAAATCATGGAAAAAACATCTCTAATGGTAAAGCGCTCGATTAAAGCGTCAAAAATGCTGCTGCAAATTGTACAAGGTTGGTCTTGAAAGACCCACTGGTATTGCTTATGCTTAAAAAGTCTTTTCTTGAATTCGCCTTCGGGAACTATTTCCCTCAACAAATTCGCTCGATATTCTTTGGGAATGAGCAAAACAGGGTTGTCATGGTTCGGACATGGAACCTCAAAAACGGTATCTTCAAGAAGTCTTTCGCCATGGAAAAAAAAGTGCCCTTCAGAATCTTCCGGGAACGCGTAACCCTCTTCCTCGACCTCATGGCTAATTGGGATAGGGTCATAGGCTCCCTTTTCGGATGGTATTCGCCAAACCACCTCGTATATTAAACCTTCGTCGGAGCGAATGTAATCCTCAAATTTGGTAAGAAGGTTGTTCAAAAAAGTGCTCTTCCCGCTTCCCGCAGGCCCTTTAAAAATGTAAATTTTGTTTCTGGCCGCGCTCATTCTGAAGGAGTTGGCCAAATTTACAAGACGATTTGCGAATAATCGGTCGGCGAAAAACGGCTTTTCGGTTTTGTTTATGAATAAATCATCAAAATTGTAATTAAAGAACCCGACAAGTTCAGAATCGAAAGGGAATTCCTCTTTTACTTCCCTCATATAGAAGTGGACCATGTCATTAAAAAGCTGAAAAATATTTCTCAGAATCAATTGTCCCGAGTGGGAAAATTCGTTTAGAAAGCCCTCCAATTTAAGCGACTTAAAACTCTTGTTGAGGGTTAGATTTTCAATGACTTTTTCAAACGCTTTATTTGGCATAGTTGTTTATATATTCTTTAAATGCCTGTCGGGAGAGCTTTTTATTTTCCATGGTATAGACCACCTTTTGAAACTTTAGCTCAATTTCTTTCTCTTCTTTTAAAAGGGAATCAAAATCTTCCTGTTTTTCTTTTTTCAAAAGGCTTTCATCGATTTCATGGGTCTCCAAGATCACTTTGTTTCCCCATAAAAACTCAATTCCTAGCATGGTGTTTTGAATGTATTCCCTCACTAATTCTTTTCCTTCAAAATTGTGAACCAAATAAAGAGCTTCACCGCTTTCAGTTCTACTTTTATCAACAACAACGCTGGGAGGATGATACAAAGAAGCGGATAGTTGCCTCTTAAAGTCATCCGCTTTCCTGCTTTTTATAAAATACTCCCAAACGCCTCTTTCCCTGTTGATTTGCCGTCCGGTCACGAATAATTTAAACTCGTTTACAAAATCCTGATCGACAAATTCATTTACCGCGGTCGAGTCGGAATGGAATTTTCTTACATTAAAAATAAACTTTAAACCCGCCCCGGTTTTTCTATCAAACTTCGATCTTGCGGCTACATCGGATAAATTTTCGTATTCAAATGTTAGCATTCCGCGATCGGCTTTCGCCTCTAGAAACTTAAACAAGCGCAAGCCTACGGCATACGGGTTCATTCCAACCCTAGGCAAAGAAACCACGAAAGAATTTATCTTTGAGAATTCAATTTCGTGCGTTTTCATTCGAGGGTCCAGCAAAAACAACTTTTCGTGCCAATAACTTGCCCAGCCTTCATTCAGGATTTTGGTTCGGATTTGAGGTTGAAAATACATGGAGGTTTCGCGAACAATCTGAAGGATCGGTTTTATCCATTCGTTTTCGTCTTTTTTCAGCTTTGAGGAGTTTTCAAGCATAAACTGTAAAACGTCGCTGGAAACGGGTTTTTGCTTTTTTAATCGCTTCTCGAATTTAACGTTGAAATCTAGATATTTTTTTTCAACGTACAAAAGAAAAAGATTTTGGGCGGTTTCTTCATTGTGGATTCTCTTGAATTCATTGAATTTTTCAAGTTCTTCAAGAAAGCGAAAAGTCGTGACGTCCAGTATTTTTTGCAAATACTCGTCAAAGAAAAAGTCTACCTTGCTTTGGGCGGAAAAAGAAGAGTAATGGATTTCTCCCTCAAAAAGATGGCTGTAAAAGTTAACCAGATTATCGATTCCGCGCGAGAATTCAATTACGTAATCGACCCACCGGCCTTTTTCCAGTCTTAGTTCTTTTATTATCTGGGCATCTGATAAGGCTTTTCCAAGAAAATCATCAAGCCAAGTTTTCTTAAAAAAAACATTGTTCTGGAAAAAATCAATATGGGCGATGACATGATAAAAAATCATGACGTTCAGCCAATCCGGATTGTTGTCGTTATAAAAGGAAATTGGCGGACGGGTATTGATTACCGTTTCATATGGATTTCCAGGGGAAACGTCGTATTTTCCCTTATCTTGAAGAACGAAAACATCGTGAACCCAGTAGTCATACAGCGTGGGGATCATTCCCTTCGGGTTCAGCTTAATCATATCCTCATTCGTGATCATGAACTCAAGGGTTTCATCCCTAAATTGGAGGCCTTGGTCCCTGGAAATGGCCTTGCATTCTTCCATTATTTTTTTTGTGGCGCCGTTTAATAATTCCATGTTATGAAACCAGGTATTTTATACTTTTTATTAAATCATCCTGGCTTTTTTGCGTTTCGTTTAATGTTGTAAGTTTAAAAAGCTCGGGAAATTTTTCAAGCAACTTGGAATTTTGGAGATATCTTTCGATATAGGTATTCGACGAGCTATGAGCCCCTTTTACAACCGTAACTCCCATTCTATTCGCATAAGTCAGTATTTTTTCAAGCTCGGGAAGGGCTTCCTTGCCTTCAGCATCGCCGTCATCCCCGTCGGTTCCCTGGAAAATATAAATGTTGTAATCATGCGCCAGGTTTTCTTTTTCGACGATTTGATTAACGAGTTTATATGCCGAAGCGATATTCGTCCCGCCGCCGTTATTCAGGCGATAATACTTAACAAAGTTCTCAACTTCTTTTGCTTCAGTGTCATGGAGAATAAACCTTTTCTCAACTCTTTCCTGGTATTGGTAAAGAAGCCAAGAATAAATTAGAACATGCTGGGATAACACGACTTCGGTTGAATCTCCATACATTGAACCTGAATAATCTCGAATAAAGAAAACCATGGCTTGGGATTCATATTCTTTTTCCCGGGAAACGATTCTATAAACCAAATCGTTCGGACTTACAACTATTTTATCAAAAGAAACGTTTTCCGGATCAAAGGTTCCCAATACCAGATTGGTTTTCAGGATGTTTTTCAAACTTTTCTTTTTTTCAAGAATTTGCCCGAATTTACGGTTGATGTCGGTAAGTTCATAAGAATATTTATAAAGCGAGCTTTTTTTCCCTTTAATTTGAATATTTGGAAGATCGAATTTTTCGGTAAGAGCTTTTCCGATGTCGTATGCTCGGGATTCGTCAAGCTCATGGTTTTCAGAATCTCCTTGACCGCCGGCGCCCTTCCCCTGGCCTTCTTCCTCTCTTAATGGGGCTTCGCCGATAATTTCTCCTTCTTCACCCTCTCCGCTTCTCCTCGACGACGGTGGGAACGATGATCGATTTTTTTCCTTTGGGGGTCGCGATTTTCCCCAAAATGACTTTTTTGGGAAACCCGTCTTTTGTGCGCTGTTCGTCTCTTTCCAGCAGTTCTTCCAAAGTCTGAAGCGACAACCCTTGGTTGGGTTCTTTTCCAAGGAATTGGAAATCGCTATATTCGTAAAGGGGTTTTACATCCCAATTCGGCGATATTTTTGGCCTTTTCGGGCCTTTTTCATTTTTCCGATTTTCTTTCAAACGAACCAAGTATCTCCTTATTGGTATTTATTCAGCTATTTACGGTCAGAATAAAGTATTATAACCGCGAGAAGTTTCCTTTTCTTTCACTCCGACTTCGGAGTCTAGCCTTCCGCAAACGGTATGAATATTATTTGTTTCCGTCGGGTTTGCAATAGAATTCGAGGGTTTTTCTGGCGCACGTCCTACAGTATTTTAGCTTTTCATTCATCACGCCGAACAACCTATCGAATAGTTTTTTATTTTCCTCGTTTGTCGGGTTGGCTAGTGCGCCGGCCAGGCTTCCGGCCCCAGACATATCAGTGTTTAAGCGAAACTCAGTAACGGCTTTTTTCAATTTCTCGTTATCCATGAAACAATAATTCGGGTCTTGGGTAACTCGACGGGCATAGATAGCGCGAACCTGAGCGCGATGCTGCTCTCTTGTTTCCCTGGTGGAAAGGCCCAATCTTTGTTCGACCCCATTTATGAAAGTCTCATCAATCTTCAGAGGGCGTTCTTGATTTCCTTCGCGAATACGAACAATTTTGTCTGACCCGCTTTCATCGCTGGAAACCACGATCATGTTAACGTAATTCATGACTTCTTTCTTTATCGCGTCGGGGTCGTTCATGTAAGCGTTAAAAATCTCGGTTTTAATTTTTTCCTTGTACAACCCCTCGGATACCTCTAGCACCTTCAGGCACCATTCCTGCTCTTTCTTTTCGGGGAAATTATCATAAATCTCGCGACGGATGCTTTCAAAAGCGTTTCCGGCAAACATGCATTCGTCCTCATGGGTCTCATTGAGGCTTAGAAGCTGTTGAATAGACCTTCCTAGACCTCTTTGACCTATTCCGGCATGCCCAAAACGCTCGTTGATTTTCGCTTTTTTGCTTAGTTCTTCAATTATTTCCGCCAAAGTCTTGATGCTCTTTTCCCCGGCGACCTCGCCCGCGCTTAATTGAAGCATTTCCCTCGGAGTAAGTCGTTCGTCTTTTGGGAATCTAGTTAAAACAACTGCTACTGAAAGAGCGTAGTTTAAATTCGGGTCCTCGTGCAAGGATTTTCCTAAAACCGTGGTTTTGGTTTTACTTCCGATGGCTAGTCCGGTCAAACTTTCCTGAAGTTTATAGTCGGTATTATGCGGTACGTAAAAGACTTTACATCTATCATAAATAGGAGCTTGTTCTTTATTTTCAATGAATTTTTGGTATTCAACAATATTGCTGGTTGCAATAATAAGCGTGTCCATGGGCCATTTATATGCGTTAAGCTCGATTTCCCTGTTTTGTATTACTCCGAGATAAATTTGTACAAGATCGGTTTTGTTTTTGAAAAGTTCGTCGCTAAAGTGTATTCCTCCGCCTGCGACTCGGGCAAGGACCCCCCGTCTTATGTCATAGCGATAAGGGTTATTTGTATCGGAAAGGTATAAAAGTCTTTGAACGGATTCTTCACCCACCAGGTCGGCGCCTGAGGAAGTTATCTTATCTTTTGCTTGATACTTGCCGGTTATGGTTCCCATTGCTCCCCCGAGCGGGACTGGTACGACGTCTATAAAATCTGAAAGAATTTTACTTGGGTCATCGCCGGTATGGTTTCGTAAATCGCTGAGAATATACTCAGAACAAGCTCCGAGCGGTCTGTAGTTTTGGTAAAACTCTGTTAGTTTTTTCTCGCTAAAACCGAAACTGCTTAGATATTCCCTATTCTTTTCTTTTTCTCGACTTAAATTCATGGCTAGAATTA
>JACPTH010000022.1:0-1851 GCA_016192885.1 bacterium
CTGTTCGCGGGAATAGGCGCCGGCGAAGTCAAGACCCACCAAGTCATCGGAAAGCTCTTTCCCGATCTACTTGTGAAGGTTCCCGAACCTCCCTCCCAGCCTAAAAAACCCGATAGGCAAGAAAGGCAAAGGGCCGCAAAACGGGGGCCTCAGGTGATTGTTGGGGGGCTTGATTCCGCTTTGGTAAAAATTTCGCGATGTTGTAATCCCATTCCAGGTGACCCTATTATTGGTTTTATCACAAGGGGACGTGGTGTAACCGTTCATCGCTCTGATTGCCCAAACACCAAATGTCTTGTCGATCAGGACGGCAGATTGATAGATGTGCATTGGGATTTAGGCGTTCCGTTAACCACCGATCTTTCCTCATATCGGGCAAAAATCCACGTTGAAAGCACCGATCGCACTGGGATGCTAAGCTCCCTTTCCAGCCTTATTTCCGAGCAGGAAATAAACATCGTTTCCGCCTCCGCTCGAACGACAAAGAAAAAAACCGGGTTGCTCGATTTTGAGGTGGAAGTAAGAGATGCAAATCAACTAAACACGGTTATTCGAACATTATCCCGAGTAAACGGGGTTACCAAAGTTTACCGCATCGAATCAAAGTTATCAAAATAGATACGCGTTCACTCTATGTTTTCTGAAACCTTGATTAAAGCGAAATTTTGGAAAATCGGAACCCGACAGGGGCGCGTGCCCACACTGAATGGTTGCCAAAATAGTTCCACTTGAGAAAATTTCCTTCCCCCGCATTGGGAATAACTACGGTTGAGCTCCTAATCGGCTTGGGGATTTTTTTAGCCGTAATAATTCCAATCGCAGCCGGATTCAACTTTGGGGCAAGAAATACTCGCTCAATAAAAATGCGGAATGAAGCTATTGAGCTTCTTTCTTCCAAGATGAGCGAAATTATGTTAATGCCATTTAAAATGGTTGACAATGACCTTGTTTTTCAACCCGCCAAATCTCTCCTTACCGGCGTTGAATACCATTTTGATCTTATAGTTACGAAAATTCCCCAAACTTATGAAATATCCGGCTTTTGGGACCCTAAGAAGACTAAGCCGATTACATATGATGATTTCAAGGAGATAAAGCTAACCATCCAATGGGAGGAAGGGGGAAAGCAAAAAGCTCTTTCCCTTGTTAGCGCTCTTGGCGACAAAGAAAAATAGTTTTTTCCACCCCAAATTTTTCTCATATGATAAGATTCAAAGCCGAGAAATATTGAACCATGCGGATAATTTATCTTATTAATGCTTTAACCTATGGCGGCGCCCAATTTTTGCTGTTAGATTTATGCCGTCATTTCTCCGGCTTAGGCGGCAAAGTCATTGTTGCGGCGTTTCGTGACGGGGAGGTCGGCGAAACCCTTAGAAAAGAGGGCTTTGACGTTAGAATTTTGACGGAAACTGCCCTAGATATTGTTGGGTTCTCCAAACTTTGTTCCCTTATTTCGGCTTTCAAGCCCGACATTCTTCATACCCATCTCTTTCGCGCTACCTTCTGGGGAAGACTTGCTGCAAAGTTTTATGGAAAAGCGAAAATTGTTACTTCGGTTCATGGTACGGAATCCGAAAATTTTTACCGACTCGAACGAAGGATGGCCTCATTTTCAAACCTAATAATCTTTCCAAGCTTGGCACTTTCGGAATGGTACATAAAAACTATTCGACCGATCCCTAGTTATCGTTACCATGTTTTACCCCCCGGAACCATGGTAGAAGAACTGTCCCAAGTGCCTTCAATCTCGCGAAAACCGAAAATAGGCACTCTTTCGCGCCTTCATCCGGTGAAAGGCCTGGATGTATTGATCAAAGCATGCTTCAATCTTTTTAAATCCGGTTTTGA